>NZ_CP047023.1:2254592-2560010 GCF_009796765.1 Paraglaciecola sp. L3A3 | reverse complement strand
AAACTCAATCATGTGAATGCTATAAAGTTGTCAAAAATGAAACAGAGCGTTTACGCTAACATCAGCTAAATTATAGCCTGTTCGTTACAACAAAAATGTTTCATCACAGACTTTTCCTGCAAAGTAATATTGTAAATTCCTTAGTGTGGTATCGGCAATTTGCACTAGTGACTCAGATGTAAAAAAACCTTGATGAGAGGTGATTAATACATTTGGAAAAGTAGCGAGTCTTTGATAAGTGTCTAAGGGGATTTTTTCACAAATAAGGTCATTATTAGCTAATTCAGACTCCATTTCATATACGTCGATCCCAAGATAACCAATTTTTTTACTCTTCAGTCCGGAAATAATAGCTTGAGTGTTAATCAGACCACCGCGAGACGTATTGATTATCATCACTTTGTCTTTCATATTTTGTATTGCTTCATGATCAAGCATATGTTGTGAATCTTCAGTCAGTGGGCAGTGTAAGCTGATCACATCAGACTCTTTTATCAACTCTTGTAGGCTCACATAGTTATGCCCAAGTGCAGTCACATCTGCTGACTGTACTGGGTCGTAACACAAAATTTTACAACCAAAACCTGATAGAATTTTCACCAGAGTTAGGCCGATGGCTCCTGTTCCTACAACACCAACTGTTTTATTACGTAAATTAAATCCCAATAAACCTTCAATTCCAAAGTTATTGTCCAGTACTCTGTTGCCAGCTTTTAATAGTTTTCTATTTAATGCCAATATGATTGCGAGTGTATGTTCAGCCACTGATTCTGCAGAGTAATTAGGAACACGTGATACACCAATGCCTAATTTATGTGCCTGTTTAAGATCAATGTTATTAAAGCCCGAACACCTTAATGCAACATGATGTATATCAAAGGATTTCAATGCCCTGAGAACCGAAGAATCAACCAAATCATCAACACAAACAGATACAGCATCAAAGTACCTTGCAAGTTCTACGGTTTCTTTATTAAGAGCAATATCCAAAAAACCTAAGTCAAATCCTAAATTCCTATTTCGAGCACTGAAAAATTCTCGGTCATATGATTTACTGCTAAATACTCCGACTTTCATATTGCAATCCTCAGTTTAATTAATCTAAAAACTTAATTGATACTCAATAGTTAATTTACTCTTTATAGCTAAAATAAGTTTGATACAGGTCAAACTAATGATTTTAGATTGCTTTATTAATGACCTGAAATTAGTCACAAAATTCGACAATGATTGTTTTTACTTAAAATTTGATCCTTATCAATAAATACCACGCCATTTGTCTACTTAGTCAAACTTTTCAATTATGTTAATACTCAGTCTACAAACAAGGGTAAGAGTTCAACATGAAAATGTTAATAGTGTTTACTTGCATTATTTTGATTTCTGTTCTGGGTGCTTGTCGTTATAGCCCAGATTCGCCAATAGGTTTCAGTTTACCAAAAGGTGACTTATTGCAGGGTGAAAAGGTGTTTATTCATTATCAATGCCAAGCTTGCCATGTTTTAGACGGCTACGAAGATAAGGCATTAGTCAAAGAATTTGATACACCAATTCCTTTAGGAGGCACCACAAGTACAATTAAAACGTATGCTCAATTAGTTACTTCAGTTATCAATCCTTCTCATAAGTTAGCTCATAGAAATAACTCAATTAAAGAAAAATTAACTAACGATGATGGGCGTTCAAAAATGCGGGTTTTTAATGACGTAATGACAGTGCAGGAACTTATTGATTTAGTCACATTTTTACAACCTAAATACCAAGTTAAACCTGTTAATTACACAACATATGGTGTGTATAGAATGTTGTGATTAGGCTCTCAAGTAAACATTAAAATGATCGTGCAGAACAAAAAGATAAACTAACTTGCGTATTTCTGCCGGCCTTTATTTCAGATGTTGAATTGGTAAATATCAATAAACAATCTTCCATTACTTTATTAATGGTCATCTAATATGGATAAATAATATGGACAAACATTTCCCCAGCCATTCTGCGTTAGTGAATAAAGTGCCAACTGAATTAGATGGTTTTGAAACATTGGCTGAGCTCGCGTTAGATCTCCGTTGGTCATGGAATCATGCAGCAGACAATATTTGGCGGCAACTTGACCCTGAACTTTGGGCACTGACTCATAATCCTTGGGGTCTATTACAAACTGTATCTCGTGACCAAATTAGCAAGGTATTAGCAGATCCTATATTTCGTAGCCAACTTGATGAATTGATTCAAACCAAACGTGAAGCTGCAAAAAGACCTGGCTGGTTTCAACAAAACCATAATAATTCTGAGTTAACTACAGTCGCGTATTTTAGTATGGAGTTTATGCTTAGTGATTCTTTACCCATCTACTCTGGAGGACTTGGCAATGTGGCTGGTGACCAACTCAAAGCCGCAAGTGATTTAGGCGCACCAGTGATAGGCATAGGGCTTTTATATCAGCAAGGCTATTTTCGTCAGTTGATCGATAACGATGGCACTCAGCAAGCTGTTTATCCCTACAATGACCCAGGACAATTACCCATCTCACCTTTGCGTTACCCGAATGGAGAATGGTTACGTATTAAGCTAGACCTACCAGGACATCCCATTTGGTTACGAGCATGGCAGGTTCAGGTTGGTCGCGTGAAATTGTACCTGTTAGATAGTAATGATTCGGCCAATTATCCACCTTTTCGGGCTATTACCAGTGAACTATATGGCGGTACAAATGAAATGCGCCTAACCCAAGAACTAGTGCTTGGGATCGGCGGATGGCGTTTGTTAAGTGCACTAGGTATTGAGCCAGAAGTTTGTCATTTGAATGAAGGACATGCCTCTTTTGCTATTCTGGAGCGAGCTCGAGAGTATATGGTAAAAAATACACTACCTTTTGCCACTGCACTTGCTGCCACACGAGCCGGTAATGTCTTTACCACTCATACCGCAGTAGAGGCGGGTTTTGACCGTTATTCACCGGCTTTAATTGAACAGTGGTTGGGTGATTATGCAAATACCCAGTTGGGTATTTCAACAACAGAATTATTAGCGCTAGGACGAGAAAATCCTAGCGACTCAGCCGAAGCTTTTAACATGGCTTATTTGGCGATAAGAGGTAGCGGGGCGATTAATGGGGTAAGTGCATTACATGGCAAAGTCAGTCGACAGTTATTTTCTCGACTATTTCCTCGATGGCCAATAGATGAAGTTCCAATAGAGCATGTTACGAATGGCGTGCATACACCCAGTTGGGATTCTGCCGGTGCCGATAAATTATGGACAAAAGCATGTGGCAAAGATCGTTGGTTAGGTACGATTGATAATCTAGGAAAATCAATTAGATCTGTATCAAATGCAGAACTTTGGCATTTTCGTAGCGCGGCTAGCCAAACTTTTGTTACTTATATCCGAGAACATCTTGGACGGCAACTAGCCGCATCAGGTGCAACAGACGAATATGCGGCCGAAGCGGAACATTTATTTAACCCTAAAATTTTAACCTTAGGTTTTGCAAGGCGATTTGCAACCTACAAACGACCGAATTTATTATTACATGACCCTGCTCGTTTATTGCGGTTATTAACTAATCCAGAACGCCCAGTACAGCTGATTTTAGCAGGTAAGGCACATCCAGCAGATTTGGCTGGGCAGGCATTGATAAAACAATGGGTACAGTTTATACGTCAACCCCAAGTACGCCAGCATGTGATTTTTCTTAACGATTACAACATGTTATTAAGTGAACAAATGGTTGCTGGTGTCGATGTGTGGCTTAATACCCCGCAGCGCCCTTGGGAAGCAAGTGGAACCAGCGGCATGAAAGTATTAGTCAACGGTGGCCTTAACTTGTCCGAACTAGACGGTTGGTGGGCTGAAGCTTATCGACCAGATATTGGTTGGGCGCTAGGTGACGGAGAAGAACACGGCGATGATCCAACTTGGGATGCCAAAGAAGCTGAAGAGCTTTATGATTTACTCGAACAAGAAGTCATTCCTGAATTTTATGACCGAGATATTAACGGTATTCCAATTAATTGGACCACACGTATGCGCCAAAGTATGGCAAGACTCACTCCTCAATATTCCACCAATCGAGTAGTACGTGAATACACAGAACAACGTTATATTCCTGCAGCAAAGACCTTTAGAGCTCGAACAGCCAATAAAGGGAAGTTGGCAACACAAATAGCTAGTTGGCAGCAAAACATTGCATATAAATGGCCCGGATTGAGAGTAGATGGCATTACTGCAAGACAAGAAGGCGAACAATACTTATTTGCCGCAAACCTATTACTAAATGGCCTAACACCAGAGGATGTGAAAGTTGAACTGTATGCAAATATTTTAGGCAGTTCCGATGTATTACGATACACAATGCAATGTATCAAAACTCCTGATGATCCTATGTGTGCTTTTTTGTACCGCAGGACTATTCCTGCACGCCAAGCAATAACCGAATATACACTGCGAATAATTCCTTTAAATAACCAAATCTCATCTCCTTTAGAACTAAATTACATTATGTGGGAGCATTAATATTGTAAAGTTATTAAGCTATATTATATTAAACCGTATTCTTGATGTTATCTGATTGTACATTTACAGATTCTCATGGGACGTTATATAAATAAAAAATGTCTAAGCAATAAAAAAGGTGAGCAGAATATGAAAGTCACTAGCAAGGCACCTAAAAATAAACATCTGGCATTTGGGGGGGCCCGTTCTGTAGTGAATAGCGTAATACCAGAACATAAATCGTCATTGGATGTCTCTAGGTTAAGTTTAGCCGATAAAAACAATCACCGTACTACACCGGGGGAATTACCAGGTATTGAACATATCGCAGCGACCCTAGTACCGCCTAAACCCGGAACTGTGATTATCACTTATATCGATTATTCAGCCACAAGAGTTGAAACAGGAGAGGTGACTAATCTCGATGAATTTCTCGAAAAGCCACTTCCAGAGTGGGTTTCGGTCAGATGGTTAAATATCAGCAAAACGGATCCTTATGTCATTAACTTATTTCAACATCATTTTGCTTTTCATACCTTAATTGCTGAAGACGTTCTACATATTCCCCAGAGACCCCGCATAGAATTTTTCGATGACCATCTATTTGTTGTATTACGTATGCTTAAACTTGTCACTCCGCAAGATGATGAAACGTTAGACAACCCGCAACTTGATATAGAACAAGTCAGTTTATTTTTATATGACAAAGTACTTATTACCTTTCAAGAAAGTCCAGGAGATGTATGGCAACCTATTCGCAATCGGTTACAAACCGAGAATAGACGGATTCGTAAAAAAGATTCTGGTTATTTGCTATATGCTTTGCTGGATGCCTTAGTTGATAACTGCTTTCCAGTGTTAGAGCAGTATGGAGACATACTAGAAGAGCTGGAACTAATTACATTAGAAAATCCGTCACCAGCAGTGTTACATCGGATTCATACCATGAAACGTGAACTGGCAATGTTGCGACGAATTGTTTGGCCGACTAGAGAGGTTATCGATCAGTTATATCGAGAGGAGGGCGGCAGGATAGAAGATACAACACGGCCGTACCTACGAGATGTTTACGAACATACTATTCAGATTGTTGAAATAATTGAGTCACATCGGGAGATGGCCAGCGGCCTTACTGACCTATACATGTCAGCAGTCTCAAATCGTATGAACGAAATCATGAAAGTGCTCACCATCATGGCGTCGGTATTTATTCCACTCACTTTTATAACCGGCGTGTACGGCATGAATTTCCAGTTTATGCCTGAATTAAGTTGGACTTGGGCTTATCCAGCCGTTTGGGGATCTTTCATCATACTCATTGCTGGCATGTTACTTTATTTTAAGTATAAGGGCTGGTTTGCAAATAATTAATGGCTAACAACATTTTGCGGATAAATTGTCTGCATATTTTTGTTTGTGTCATCAGTTAAATATAATAAATCACGGTAACTTAATAATTAGATTGTGAACTTATACAGGTTAAATAATTAATGCAGAGAAATAATGAAAACTAATAATACTGAACTGAATCAACATACTATCGCAGCCTTTGCCGCCTTAAAAACCGCTATAGCAAATAGTGAAGAACAACTGGTCAAAGAATTACTGGACAAGCAACCAATGCAAGATATTGAAAAAAGTTATCTCATTGACCTCGCTAAATTAAATAACAACCACACAATCATAGCCATGCTTGAAGGTATTGATGTTAAAAAGTAGGTTTAATCGTAAGCGTCCGGTGATCCCACCTAGTTGTTATTGGTATTCCATGGTAATAGGTTTTCGATGTCGTAATCCGGTTGGCTGATATGCTCTAACAGATGATTTAGGTAATCGAAGGGCGTGAGGCCGTTGGCTTTGGCAGTTTCGATAATTGAGTAGAGAACTGCGCTGGCCTTTGCGCCCTTGGCTGTTTGACTAAACAACCAGTTTTTTCTGCCTATCACGAAGGTCTTTATGGCTCGCTCAGCACGGTTGTTATCGATGCTTAATCTGCCATCTTTGCGGTAAACGGTTAATTTTTCCCATTGATTTAAGCAGTAGGTAATTGCTTCGCCCAGTTTAGTTTTGGGCAGTACTTGTTGTTCTGACTTTATCAGCCATTGTTCAAATTGCTTAAGTAACGGTAGGCTTTTTTCTTGCCGTGTTTGGTAGCGTTCATCAATAGACTTGTCTTTTATACTGGTTTCAATTCGATACAGCTTTTGAATGTGATTCAGGGCCCAGTCGGCTTTGCCGCTTGGCTTCTTGCCTTGCGCAGTTTTGGCTTCTACGAATTTACGTCTCGCATGAGCCCAACAGCCTGCAAGTGTGGCTTGGGTTTTATGATAACCCGCATAACCATCTACTTGCAGATAGCCTGAGTACGCCCCTAAAAAGTCTACTGCGCATTGGCCACTTCGGCTGTTATGGTAATCAAACAGCACGATATTGGGTATGTCTGCATTGACTAATTTTCCTTCTGGCGAGTCGGCGCCTGTGGCATATAACCACATATAACTGGTCGCTTTGTCTTCGTTTACCACTTTTAACGTGGTTTCATCGGCCTGAATAACAGATTGCTGTAATAAGGTTTGCCTGAGCTTGTCATACAGTACTTGCAGGATGTCAGCACTTTTTATCACCCAATCGGCCATGGTTTTACGGCTTAGTTCAATCCCGTATTGTTTGAACATGGCTTCTTGGCGATACAGTGGCAAACCATATTGATATTTACTGCTGATGATTTGGGACAGTAAACTTGGAGTAGCGTAGCCTTTAGGGATAACAGAATTCGGTACCAGGGCTTGTTTGATGTGATTGCTTATCCCATCTTTTCACAGGCCCTGCAGCTATATTTGGGACGGATATGTTCAATCACTTTGACTTGGGCTGGGATGAATTCCAACTTTTCACTTTTATCTTCGCTTATCTTGTGTAATTCACCATGACAACAAGCGCAGACTTTATCTTCATCAGCAATATCGTGCACTACAACTTCACGAGGTAAGTTGTTTGGTAACGGTTTACGCTTAGGTTTATTGCGGGCGTAGCTGATGTTTTCTTGCTCTGGCTCAACTTCGGATTGTTCAACCAGCTCTTCCGCTTCATTAAACAATTCACCTTGACCAGGATAGCCTTCGCTACTGGCACCAAACTGTTTTTGTTGAGCCAAGCGGAACTGCTCTTCTAAGAACTGGTTACGGGCAACAACTTCAGACAACAGCTTTTTGAGTGCTGCTGGATCATCTGGGAGAGAGGTGATATCAATAGGCATACCGTTATTATCTCTCAATAACCCATTGATAACCTTAATTTATTTAGACCAATTCGTGATCGTTAATCGCTGCTTATGATCTGCGGTTATAAGCCAGAGGCACGGTATTGCAATGGCTGATGACCCATCACATCAAAGCCAGATAATAGCCAGTGAAGTTGCTGTTCGCTTAAATGCATATGGCTCAGTTCCATATCGTTAGGCCACTTGAACTTATGTTTCTCCAAGCGTTTGTACCATAATGCAAAGCCGGTTTTATCCCAGTACAAACACTTCAATTTATCTCGCTTCTTGTTACAAAACAGAAACAAAGCACCGGTAAACGCATTCATCTTCAACTCATTTTCTACCATCACCAATAAACCATTGATGGATTTACGAAAATCGATGGGCGATAAGTGTAAATATATGTCATCTGGCTCAACGAACATTTTCATGATTGCAACGCCTTGACGAAATTTGCTAACCAAGCAGGCTCGCAAGTTGAGGAAAAAGATAAAGACACCTCACCAAAGGTGAGCAAAATTGTAGACTGAACCTTAGTATCAACAGTGGGCTTACTGACCTTTAGAAATTTTGGCTCACGATTTTGTTGTTGTAATTGCCCACGAAATTTATAAAAACTCGATGTGCTAAGCCTGTGCTCTCGACAGAAATCAATAATGGCTAAGCCACTTGATTGTTGTTGGGAAATCAACTCTCGCCACTCATCTAGTGTTCTATGCTTCATAATACCTCTCCTTAATAATGGGAAGGTATTTTCAAATTAACAAACCTTAATGACTAGGTGTGGTTTACCGGACGCTTACGTTTAATCGATTGTAAAGTATTGGTATATAAAGAACAGGCCCAAATACAGCCTGTTCTGTTCTGAATAAAACTTGAGATATGGTTAGTTTGCAGCCGCTAAATTACGCAATACATAATGCAATATGCCGCCATTTTGGTAATAACTAAATTCATTCGGCGTATCAATACGGATTTTCGTTTCAAATGAATGTTCACTACCATCTTTTGCTATCACCGACACTTTTACCGTTTTCTGTTTGGCACTCACTGCAGCTATATTAAATAGTTCTTCACCGGTCAAATTTAACGAATCGGCACTTTCACCTGGCATAAACTGTAATGGCAAAATTCCCATACCCACTAAGTTAGAACGATGGATACGTTCATAACTTTGCGCAATGACTGCTTTAACACCCAATAATGCTGGCCCTTTAGCGGCCCAATCCCGTGAGCTTCCAGTACCATATTCTTTGCCTGCTAATACAATTGAGGCAATATTCTGTTGTTGATACTGCATCGCGGCATCAAATACACTGACGGTTTCACCCGATGGCATCATTCTAGTCCAACATCCTTCGGTACCAGGCGCTAACAAATTACGTAAACGTACATTGGCAAAGGTACCGCGCATCATGACTTCGTGATTACCACGCCGAGAGCCATAAGAATTAAAATCTTTGGCTGCTACCCCTTCACTTTTTAAATAGTCCGCAGCTGGACTATCAAGAGCAATGGACCCAGCTGGCGAGATATGATCTGTGGTGACACTATCACCTAGCTTTAACAAACATCGAGCATTTTCAATATTGCTTATTTGCGGTACGTTTGCAGTAATTTTGTCGAAAAATGGTGGTAATTTTACGTAAGTAGAATCAGGCCAATCATACTTTTGACTTTGTACAACGTCCATTTCCTGCCATTCTTTATTACCACTATAAACATCAGCATAACGTGACGTGAACATAGAGCTGTTGATAACGTTGCAGATTACTTGTTTAATTTCTTGTGTATCGGGCCAGATCTCATGAAGATAAACGGGTTTACCTGCAGCATCATTACCTAAAGGCTCAGTCGTAATATCTATCTTCATATTACCCGCTAATGCATAAGCAACCACTAAAGGAGGGGAAGCTAAATAATTAGCCTGTACTTCTGGGTGAATACGTCCTTCGAAATTACGATTACCTGATAAAACTGAAGTAACAGACAACTCACCTTGATGAATTGCTTGGCTGATTTCGTTAGCCAAAGGACCTGAATTTCCAATGCAGGTAGTACAACCGTATCCAACTAATTGAAAACCAAGTGCATCCAAATCTTCATTTAGCCCAGACTTTTGCAAATAATCAGTGACCACTTGAGAGCCAGGTGCCAAACTGGTTTTTACCCAAGGTTTAACATTTAAACCTCGCTGACGAGCATTTCTCGCTAACAATCCTGCTGCAATTAATACAGAAGGGTTTGAAGTATTAGTACAACTGGTAATTGCGGCAATAACAACGGAACCATGTTTGAGTAAAAATTCTTTCCCGTTATACTCACAAGGTACACCTGAATCACCATGACTAGTAGGTATCAAAGGCGACGAATGCCCGCCCTCACTTTCAAAACCATTTTGTTCTTGATTTGAAAGATCTTGTTGTGAACCACCTTGTTTAACACCGGCCTGTAAACTTAACCAGTCCCGATAGGCGCTACCGGCTTGGTCCAGTGAAATACGATCTTGTGGTCTTTTAGGGCCAGCAATAGAAGGCACAACTGTTTCAAGTTGTAATGATAAGCGACTGTGATAAACCGCATTTTGTTGCGACTCAGTTCCCCACATATCCATCGCTTTTAAATAGACTTGAATACGCTCAATATGTTCGCTGTCTCGTCCGGTTAGTTTTAGATAATCAATTGTTTGATGATCAATAGGAAAAATTCCACAGGTCGCACCATACTCGGGAGCCATATTGGCGATAGTTGCTCTGTCAGCTAAAGTTAATTCGTTTAACCCTGTACCGAAAAACTCGACAAATTTACCTACCACACCAGCGGCCCGCAACTGTTCAGTGACAGTTAAAACCAAGTCAGTGGCAGTAGTACCGGCAGGTAACTTACCAGTTAACTCAAAGCCGACAATTTCTGGTAATAACATAGTCACCGGTTGACCTAGCATCGCTGCTTCAGCTTCTATACCGCCAACTCCCCAACCCAAAACGCCTAAGCCATTAATCATGGTGGTATGTGAATCGGTACCCACTAAGGTATCTGGGTAAAGTAGGTTGTTTTCGTCTGTTTTGTTAAACACCACTCGGGCTAAGTATTCGAGATTTACTTGATGCACTATGCCGCGACCCGGTGGCACCACTTTAAAGTTATCGAAACTTTGCTGCCCCCAGCGTAAAAATTGATAACGTTCATGATTACGTTGAAACTCTATGGCTGTATTTTGTTCCATGGCACTGGCTTGACCGAATACGTCTACCATCACAGAATGGTCAATCACTAATTCTACCGGATTCATTGGGTTGATTTTTTCTGCTGCGCCGCCCATTTTAACAATGGCATCACGCATAGCCGCCAAATCAACTACAGCCGGTACACCTGTAAAATCTTGTAAAATGACCCGGGAAGGCACAAACGCAATTTCGGTGTCTTGCCAGTTATCAACATCCCATTTAGCTAAGGTTTCAATGTCTTCTTGCTGAACAAAATCAGAGTCGGCATGACGTAATAAATTTTCCAACAGAATTTTGGCAGCAAAAGGTAAACGTGAAAGGTCGTACTTATCTGCTAAGCCATCAAAACTATAATAGTTGCAGAGGTCACCATTTATTTTAAGTTGTTGCAAAGACTGTATTGATTTGGTCATTAGTACTTTTCTCCATTAACAAGGTATCTATATGTAGCATGGTAAGTTTTGTGTCTGTATATACACTAGCATAGCAAATGTTAAATTTATGGAGCGATCCTTAAAAAATTATTGAATCGGCTACAGCCGCTAGGCTTATAAAATTAAACTAGGTAAAAATTTTAATTTGTTCTGTTCGACAACGCACATAAAGCCTACAGTCTTAGGAGTATAATATTTAATAATGATCAGAATTTTTTATCGTAAACAAGCATTATTCAATTAATAGAAGGTATCGAGATGTCAAACACTTACATTCGCTGGTTCGAAGAAGTCGGTATGGACGATGTATCTGAAGTGGGAGGCAAGAATGCTTCGCTAGGTGAAATGTATCAACAACTCACAGCCCAGGGAGTTCGAGTACCCAATGGTTTTGCTGTTACCGCCGAGGCCTATCGTACAGTACTAGATGCCAACAATGCATGGCCACTGCTGCATGAAGCGCTTGACGGGCTTAATCCTGATAATGTTAAGGATTTACAGACTCGCGGTGCCAAGGCAAGGGCAATTGTGGCGGCCTGTAAATTGCCCCAAGATCTGCAAAATCAGATTGTCGGCCACTACACTCAACTTAAAGAGCAGTATGGCGATGATGTATCGTTGGCGGTAAGATCATCAGCCACAGCAGAAGATTCTCCGGAAGCCTCGTTTGCAGGGCAAAATGATACTTATCTAAATATCAGTAGTGACCAAGCGTTGCTTGATGCTTATCGTCGCTGTTTGGTGTCTAATTTCACCGACCGCTCTATTCACTATAAATTTGATAATCACTTCGACTACTTTAAAGTGGATTTATGTGTGGTCATCATGAAAATGGTACGCAGCGATATTGGCGCCAGCGGCGTAATGTTTTCACTCGATACTGAGACCGGTTTTAAGGACGTAGTGTTTATCAACTCCGCCTTAGGTTTGGGCGAAAAC
Source organism: Paraglaciecola sp. L3A3 (assembly GCF_009796765.1). Classification (NCBI taxonomy): domain Bacteria; kingdom Pseudomonadati; phylum Pseudomonadota; class Gammaproteobacteria; order Alteromonadales; family Alteromonadaceae; genus Paraglaciecola; species Paraglaciecola sp. L3A3. The sequence goes on along the minus strand of NZ_CP047023.1, from coordinate 2,547,654 downwards.
ATAGTGCAAGGCACCATAGACCCAGATAGTTTCTATGTGCATAAGCCCACTTTTGAAAAAGGATTTAGGACAGTACTGAAACGACGCTTGGGCAAAAAAGAACAAAAGATGATTTTTACCGACACCCTGAATACCGACAGCATTGCCGTTGAATACACCGGCAACATAGACACCACAGAAGCCGAACAGCAGCACTTTTCTATTACAGATGAAGATGTAATGGTTCTCGCTGATTACGCGATTAAGGTTGAAAATCACTATTCTAAACAGCAAGGTCAACACAAACCCATGGACATGGAGTGGGCTAAAGACGGGCTTGATGGCCATATTTACATGGTACAAGCCAGGCCTGAAACAGTTGAATCACAAAAATCAGGCAATGTGTTGAAGATTTATCACCTTAACAGTCGCTCAACTGTTTTGGCCAAAGGGCAGGCGGTGGGTACCCGTATTGGTGCGGGGAAAGTGCGAGTCATTAATGATGTTAAAAATTTAGCTGAATTCCAACCTGGTGAAGTATTAGTTACCGAGACAACAACCCCCGATTGGGAACCTGTAATGAAAACCGCGTCGGCTATAGTAACCAACCATGGAGGACGCACTTGTCATGCGGCGATTGTTTCTCGGGAACTGGGTATTCCAGCCATAGTCGGAACCGACAATGGAGCAGATATACTGACTAACGGTACAGAAATAACAGTGAGCTGTGCTGAGGGAGAAATTGGTAATGTGTATGAAGGCTTGCTTAAGTTCAATATTGAAGAAACAGATTTGAGTCACTTGCCAGCAACAAAAACCAAAATCATGATGAATTTGGCGAATCCCGATCAAGCCTTTGGCCTTGCGTCACTACCAGTAGATGGTATAGGTTTGGCCCGTATGGAATTCATTATCAATGAATACATCAAAGCCCATCCAATGGCCCTTGTGCATCCCGAAAAGTTAGATGACCAAACACGTTTATCGATAGCCAATATCAGTATGGCTTTCACAGATCCCGTTGATTTTTTTGTGAAAACTCTATCAGAAGGAGTGGCCACCATTGCCGCCGCTGTATACCCCAAACCCTGTGTTGTTCGTATGAGTGACTTTAAGAGTAATGAATACGCTTCTTTATTAGGTGGCAAACCATTTGAGCCGATTGAGTCTAACCCTATGATCGGCTTTCGTGGAGCTGCGCGCTATAGTCATCCAGCCTACGCAGAAGGTTTTGCATTAGAGTGTAAAGCAATGAAACGGGTGCGGGATGAAATGGGCTTTGATAACGTGATTCTGATGATCCCCTTTTGCCGTCGTATTAGCGAAGGTGAAAAGGTGTTAATGACGATGGCGAAAAACGGTCTTAAACGTGGTGATAACGGCTTACAAATATATGTAATGTGCGAAATACCTAATAACGTTATCTTGATAGACGAATTTTCCAAGTTATTTGATGGTTTTTCCATTGGCTCTAATGATTTGACCCAACTAACCTTAGGTGTAGATCGTGATTCTGAAATCGTCGCTTTTGATTTTGATGAGCGTGATGAAGGAGTCAAACAAATGATAAAACTCGCGGTCGATGGTGCACGGCGCAATCAAAAACATTCAGGAATTTGTGGGCAAGGCCCCTCAGATTACCCAGAAATTGCAGAGTTTTTGGTAAAGATTGGCATTGATTCAATTAGCCTGACCGCGGATACTGTTTTGAAAACGATTAAACATGTTGTCGAACTTGAAAAACAGATAAAAGCCAATCAAAAATGAAAAAAACACCCGTGCTACTGATCATATTAGACGGATTTGCTGTTAATCCGAGTCGAGCTCATAACGCTTGGGCACTGGCAAAAACGCCTCATCTTGATCATTACTTTTCTACTTGGCCACATACAGTATTGCAAGCATCGGGTGAAGCTGTTGGCTTACCCGATGGTCAGTTTGGTAATTCCGAAGTCGGTCATTTAACCTTGGGGGCGGGCAGAGTATTAATGCAAGAGCTTCCTCGTATTTCACAAGCCATAACTAATGATAAGCTGGCAACCAATAAAAATTGGCAAACACTCGTTGGCCGCTCACCACGCTTGCACTTAGTGGGTCTTATTTCAGATGGCGGTGTTCACGCTCATATTGACCATTTGTGTGGACTGCTAGCCCTGGTAGTCAAGGCGGGTGTGGAGCCTGTCATACACATGATAAGTGACGGACGCGATACCCCGCCGCGTTCTGCACTACAATACTTACAGCAAATAGAAGACCAACTTCAACAACTAGGTTGCGGTAAAGTTGCTACGATAAGCGGTCGCTATTTTGCCATGGATCGCACCAATAAATGGCAACGAACCCAGCAAGCCTGGGCAGCTATTGTTAAGGGGCAGGGGCTACATGCTGAGACCGCGAGTTACGCCATAGAATCGGCCTATGAGCGGGGTGAAAATGATGAGTTTATTCAAGCCACCATAATAGGTGACTACGAGGGCATTGCCGCTGATGAAACGGTGTTGATGTTTAATTTTCGTAGTGACCGTATCCGTCAGTTAGCTGCCGCTATTGGTTTAGAAGCTTTTTCGGAGTTTGATCGTGCCAATGTCAGTGCTCGTGATTTAACTTGCATGACAGAATACGACTCACAGTTTCCGTTTCCGGTCTTATTTAAACCACAGTTACCCGAACAAGTACTGGCCCAAGTTATCAGTGACGCTGGGCTACACCAGTTTCATTGCGCCGAAACCGAGAAATATGCCCACGTCACTTACTTTTTTAATGGCGGTATTGAAGCCCCCTTTGCAGGTGAAAGCCGTGAAATCATTGCCTCTCCTAAGGTTGCTACTTATGATTTAAAACCTGAAATGAGTGCGCCAGAGGTGGCTGACAGTGTTATTAACGCCATTGAAAGAGAGTCTTTTCAATTTGTTTTAGTGAACTTTGCCAACACTGATATGGTAGGCCACACTGCTGTACGTGAAGCGGTTATCAGTGCTGTCGAAACGGTCGATCTGCAAAGTTCTAGAATCATACAAAGTGCCCTACAAAGAGGCTGGCGAATCATGCTCACTGCCGACCATGGTAATTGCGATGAAATGGTTGATCCTCAAACAGGTCAGCCTCACACCCAACATACCAGTTACCCCGTACCTTGTTTGTTAATTGGCGAAAAAAATATACGTTTGGGCATTGGTCGTAGTCTTGCTGATGTAGCGCCAACAATTCTTGAATTACTCGACTTACCCCAACCAGCAGTTATGACTGGCCGCAGCTTGGTATTGCGCTAAGCAAGGAAGCCAATATCGGCCTTAACAACGTTCGGCAATAATAATGTTTGCCATGGGAAACTTGTAATGAATTATTATAACTATTAAAAGACCCGATCAACTAGCGAAGACAAGGCTATACTGCAGGCTGCAAGTAAAAATATACTATTGGGCCATTGCAACGAAAAATGTATATTGAGCCCATTAACAGTTAATCTCTGTACCGATGATTATAAGATTAAGGATAGGTTCAATGAAATCACAAGTTCGCTTAGAGATGCTAAAAAAAATTCAAACTGGAAAAGGTTTTATTGCAGCATTTGATCAAAGTAGTGGTAGTCCACAAAGTTCACTACAACAATATGGCATTGCAGAAAACCGATATTCTGGTGATGCAGAAATGTTTAGCAAAGTCCACCAAATGAATACCCGCATAATGACTAGTGAGGCGTTTTCGGGGGATAGAATTTTAGCTTCTATTCTTTTTCAAAATACTTTAGACAGAGATATTCAGGGGTTAGCCACTGCTGATTATTTATGGCAACAAAAACAAATCGTGCCTTTTTTAAAGGTGGATATAGGTTTAGAACCGCCACACAATGGTGTGCAGTTGATGAAACCCATACCTGGCTTGAATAATATTTTAGACAAAGCTGTTGATAAACATATCTTTGGTTGCAAGATGCGCTCATTGATCAAGTTAGCCAATCACAGTGGTATTCATATTATTGTTGCTCAACAATTTGCCCTCAGCGCACAAATATTAGCTAAAGGATTGGTACCAATCATTGAGATTGAAATAGAAATTAATAGTCCAGATATAGGCCCTGCGGAATTACTCCTACGTGATGAGTTAATAAAACAAGTCAACGCATTAGCAGCGGGTCAACAGGTGATTTTAAAGTTAACGTTACCAAAAACTGCAGGATTATATGATCAGTTAATTACTCACCCTAGTGTATTAAAAGTGGTGGCATTATCAGGCGGCTATAGTCGTGAAAAAGCCAACCGTTTATTAGCCGAAAATAGCGGCATGATTGCCAGTTTTTCAAGAGCCTTATCTGAAGAACTGTTTGATCTTATGTCTCATGACGAATTTGAGGCAACCATTAGCGAATCAATTGATAGTATTTATCAGGCATCGAATACATAACCTTAATCCATCATTCAAACTGAATCGTTTTAGTACTGTCTGTATCAAGCGTATTTATACTTGTCAAAGCTATTAATATGAATTTTTATGATTAATTTTCACTATTGTGAAGGTACACCTTCAGTTATGATCTTTTGCCATTAAATTATTGCAAATATTTGAGGTTTTAATGTTAGGAACTGCTTGTTCAGCGTCAGCAACTAAAGTCATGATGCTAGGTTGTGGCGAATTAGGTAAAGAAGTGGTGATTGAGCTACAACGTCTTGGTGTTGAAGTGATCGGGGTAGACCGCTATGCCAATGCCCCCGGCATGCAATTGGCACATCGAAGCTATGTGATAGACATGCTTGATGGCCAAGCCTTACGTGAATTAGTAGAAATAGAACAGCCACATTTAATTGTGCCTGAAATCGAAGCGATTGCCACAGACACTCTTGCTGAACTTGAAATAGATGGTTTTAACATTGTACCAAGCGCGAAAGCCACACAATTAACCATGGATAGACAAGGTATTCGCTGTTTGGCAGCTGAAACATTAAGTTTGCCCACCTCGCCATATATATTTGCCGCCACCTTTGAAGAGTTTAGGATAGGCATTAATCAGATAGGTATGCCCTGTGTGGTTAAACCTATTATGAGCTCTTCTGGTAAAGGCCAATCACTAGTTCGCTCACCAAACGATATTGAAACCGCTTGGCAATACGCGCAAGAAGGTGGCCGAGCAGGCAAAGGTAAAGTGATAATCGAAGGTTTTGTCGATTTTGATTATGAAATTACCTTATTAACCATCAATGCTTCAGATGGTATTCATTATTGTACGCCAATAGGTCATCGCCAAGAAGATGGTGATTATCGCGAATCATGGCAGCCAGCGGTCATGTCAGATGTAGCGATTGAGAAGGCCCAGCAAATGGCTAAAAGTGTGGTTCTAGCTTTAGGTGGCTGGGGATTATTTGGTGTAGAGTTATTCATTAAAGGGGATGAAGTTATTTTTAGTGAAGTATCACCACGGCCACATGACACCGGGTTAGTGACGCTTATTTCTCAAGATTTATCGGAATTTGCCCTACATGCACGAGCAATTTTAGGCTTACCCATTCATCAAATTGAGCAGTATGGCCCCTGTGCCTCTGCTGTGATTTTACGAGAAGGGCAGTCAAATGACATTCGCTATTCTGGTCTTGAAGAGGCATTAGCCCAGCCGCAAACACAAATTCGATTGTTTGGTAAGCCTGAAATTGATGGACGCCGCCGTTTAGGCGTTGTGCTTAAACGTGAGGCCTCTATTGAAAAGGCAATTAAAATCGCTGTTGATACGGCCGCTAAAATTAAAGTACATTTTTAGTCACCACCTTTAGCTACTTATCACGGTACATACTCTAAATTTAATAATTAGGCTAAAGTATATGCCGAGGGTTTGCCCTTCATGCGTAGCATAAATCACCGGCGCAAGCCTACTCGATGAATAGCATTAACAGGGTATTTTAACACTTTATGTTATTCATTATATTGAACTTCAAATAAATACACTGCACCTTTATTAACTAACCTGAGCTCTGGATAAGAAGTATCGTTTGAATTTTTTTTATAAATAATTCAAATACTTATTAAAATCCAGCAAGTTAAATTTAGGTTGAGGGTTCGGCTTATCCAGAGGTCAGGTTAACTAATGTATCCGTTTGTTTGGAGGCTCAAATATTGACCCCAAATGTCTATTTGATGCTATTTACATTTGCTCTACAAATTCAGAATTTTTCTTTATTTTATTCAATTAATATAATTCTTGGAATAAAACCTAAATAGACAAATGATTTTATGATGCTTTGGTATAAGTAACTGAGTAAGCAAAGCACTTATGCGTGGTTTAGGCGTTTGTTATAAAAAAGCGCACTGAATAAATAAACTGTTAAATTCAACAATAAATCATTATTGATAACAACAGAGGCAAAATATAGAAGGGGTGTTTTTTTGCCTTGTTCCAGTGCGCTAAAACTTTGTTTAATAAAGCTAATGTTAAAATGCGTTATCTAATTAGACACAATTAAATACCGATTAGTCACAATGCGGGAGATCTAATATATTTTTTTATAAATGTGACTTCTTATTGCTTTGACAAGTCTATACCTGTGAAAGTCATTAATGCCTGTTTATATACAGCAAAGGAAACATGAAAAAATCAATCATTGCTACCACCATATTCCTAACACTCGTTACAGGGTGTGCGTCAAACAACGTACTAAATGAGCAGCAAATGTTTGCTCAATATCCAGTAGTACAAGAAGCCGATGTTTTATTGAAGAACTCAGCTGCAGAAAATTTGGCTTTGTATTCTCCAGAACAAATGAAACAAGCACAACAAGTGTTTGATGAAGCTATAAAACAAGCAAAATCCGGCAAACCTAGCGCGAATGAATCAGGTAAAGAAGTAGTATTAAGAGTAAAGGCAGCACAGAAACAAGCTATCGAAGCTAAATATGTATTTGAAGATGTGTTGAAAGCAAGGGAAAGAGCTAAAGTTTCTAGCGCCAATAGTATAATCCCTGACGCTTTTAATGATGCTGAAACTAAGTTAGCGAAAATGTTGAGCTGGTTAGAAGTTGGTGAAGATGAGAAAGCCAAGCGTGATATCAACGCTCTTAAGGATCAATATTTAGCCCTTGAATTAAAGGCTTTAAAAAGCAACATGCTTAGTTTTGCAGAGCAAGCCATAACACGCGCTAAAAAAGATGATGTTAATAAAGTGGCACCAAGAACCATCTCACAAGCAATTGACGAATATCAATTAGCGTTAGCGACGCTTGAAGCAGACAGAACAGACACAACAAAAGCTAATGTACATTCTAATCGAGCAATATGGTTGGTTAAACGTGCAAATGGTATTGTTGATATCAACACTTTTTTTGAAAATGCTAAATTTGACGAAGAACAAAAAATACTTTGGTACCAAGAACAATTAGCTAATGTTATGTCTCCCTTGGTCAGTGATATTGCATTTGATCAACCGAATAAAGAAGTTATTGCTAGCCTGAGAGGGAGTTTGACTAAAGTACTAGAGGAAGGACAATCTCTTAACGCTAATGTTGTATCTACACAAGCACAGCTTAGCCAACTAAAAGAATCGTCACAGGCACAACTTAACCAATTAAAACAATCATCACTGTCTCGTGAATCAAAAATGGCTCGAGATAGTGAGGAAGCGCTATTATCGGCAAGACTCGAACTTGAAAAACAGCAAAAAGAAAAACGTGAAGATGATGAACGATTCGCCAGTGTGCAATCGTTATTTACTGAGGATGAAGCCAACGTCTATCGCCAGATTAATAATGTCTTAATAAGGGCTCAAGGGTTTTCATTCAAACCAGGTAGCAGTGAAATTGACTCAACTAACTTTGTTATTCTCAATAAAATCATTGCTGCAATTAAGCGTTTTCCTGATGCAAAAATAGTAGTGTCTGGCCATACTGATACTACTGGCAGTGCCGATTTAAACCTAGAATTATCAGCCGCTAGAGCTCAGACTGTGACCAACTTTATTACCCAAGTGGGGTTGATTGCTACAGACAGGGTAAGCTTTAAAGGCTTCGGCAAAGAAAAGCCAGTAGCATCTAATGAAACTGTCGAAGGCCGGGCACAAAATAGACGCGTTGAAATACTGATAGTGAATTAATAAAGTTACTTTTAAGGGTTAATCGTTTGATTAACCTTTTCTACCTATAACTGGAGAGCCGCCGTGAGCCCTGATGAAGAGCAGTTGAAAATGCTGTTGAGCGAAAGTACACCTGTTACCGACGAAAATAAAGCGTTAGAGCAGGTGCTCCAAAAATCTTCAAATGTGACTGCAATCAAAGATGTGACGAGCCTTTTTATTGGTTGGTGTTGGGTTGTACTACTTGGTTTTGGTGCATCTGCATATTCAGCAAAACGTAGATTGAACTTACATAAAAAGCCCAAAAGACGGGTAAAACACAAAAATTAATATTACACATTATTTAAAATTGGAGTACTGACATGAACATCGATATTTGGACACAATCGTTTAGCGATGCATTATCACGGTTTTGGACAGAAATTGCCGGGTTTTTACCCAACCTGATAGCCACAATAATAGTGATTGTTATTGGACTTCTTTTATCCAAAATTATGACTAGATGGTTCGCTAAAGTGATTGAAAAATTGGGTTTTAATACGCTTTGCGACATGTTGGGCATTGAGAAAGGGTTAAAGACCGCAGGCTTTAAATCAAACCCATCATCTATTGTGGGCCAGGCACTTTATTTATTCCTTATTTTGATCATATTTGTTGCGGGTGCAGATACCCTTGGTTTGGATAAGCTTTCGGCTATCTTAGATGAGTTCGTATTGTATTTACCTCATTTAGTCGGTGCAGTGGTTATTGCTTTAATTGGTTTGTTTGTCGCTAGAGCAGCGAAAACGCAAGTCGAAGCATCTTGTGAAAGTATGGGCATAGAATACGGTGATGCAGTGGGTCGAGTGCTGCAGATGCTGGTGTTGTTTATTACCTTTTCACTGGTTATTGGCCAACTTCAATTAGAAACTGAATTGTTAAATACTGTTTTTACTGTATTGATAGCAAGTATGGGCATTGCCCTAGCGTTGGCGTTGGGCTTAGGAACTAAGGCCATAGCTAATAGTATTGTTTCAGGCATTTATGCAAGAGAGCAGTTATTACCAGGGGATGAAATTGAATTTGATGGTTTCTTAGGTAACGTTGTTCAGGTCAGCACAGTCAATACCATTATTGAAAATAAGGAAGGCCTACAATTAAGCATTCCGAATCAAGACTTACTCACACAAAAATATACTATGACCAAGTTAGCTGATAGATGGGAAGACTCTTAGGGAACATTTATCATGAAAAATACGAGGCAAAATAAAAGCCTTGTATCAGAAAGGTTGTCGAAGCTAGATGACGATGAACTTGTACGTATAACTCGTATACAACTTCCTTATGTGACGACCGCATACGAAGTGATCTTTCATCGATATCACACAAAGCTGATACAAGTTTGTTTCAGATACCTCGGATCTATTGAAGAGGCTGAAGAAGCTGTGAGTGACACAATGTTGAATGTATTTAACAGTATTCAACGTTTTGAAGGGCGCGCTAGTTTCAAAACTTGGATTTATCGGATTGCTCATAATCAATCCTTAAATAGACTTAGAAAAAAACAACTTCTGCTGGCCTCAATGGATGAGGGTAATCTTGTGGCCGACGACAAAGTTGACTCCAGGTCATATGATGAAAAGGAACTAATAAATATTGCGTTAGCCAAACTGAGTATTGAAGAGCGTTCGATAGTCGTTTTTAGGATAGTCAGTGATTTAAAATTTAATGAAATTGCAGAGATCGTTGGTCAGAATCTAAGTACGGTGAAAATGCGCTACAAACGTGCACTTGAAAAAATGGCTAGCACTGATATCAATAGTTAGTCAGTTAAAAAACTCAAGATATCACCGCGTCTAATATCTTGTGCTGTACTAAATCTCTAATCTTGTATGTAAGATTCGTAAACCTTAAGAACATATAGCAGGTAAAAATGAATAAATTAATAATATTCTACAAATACACAGCGCGTTTCTGCGTTAGCATTTTGATGCTGTTAGCAATTTCCTCCTGCAGTACAACAAAAAGTGTAGCGACTTGGACTGATCACGAATACAACGGAGGTCCGTTGAAAAAGATTGTAGTCATTGGTGTGTTCAAAAACTTATCTAGTAGAAAAGAGTTTGAAGAAAAAATAGCAAAGAAAATCAGTGAAAATTCAGGTGTTGAAGCGGTACCTAGTTTAAGGTTTTTAACCCCTGGCGTTAAATACGAGCATAAAAGCATGGAAAAAATGTTCAGTGAAAAAGGCTTTGACGGCATACTTATTGTTCGAACTAAATCGGTGGATAATATATCGACCTACGTCCCTGGCGGTAACTCTTTGGTAAGAAATGTCCAGAGATTAAATTACCCTAGTTATCATAATTATTATCTTGTAACTTGGAAAACAGTTCGTGAACCAGCATACTTCGATGAGTCATATATTGTATCCACAGAAAGCAGTCTTTTTCTTAATTCAAATGATAAAATGATATGGACCATGGAAAAGAGAACTGAAGAAAATTACCGAGCAGAGGATGGTATTACCAAACCTAAAGCCGAGTCTACAGCTATCGCGGGGTTGATTTTCAACAGCCTAAAATCCGAAAAACTACTCATTATGAAAGGGAAGTATTAAAAATATTTAATGCTTTTGTTTGACAAAATTAGCAGTAATTAATTTCTATGGCTGTGGTGCTGTGTCAATAGATTTTAATGAGAATATTAATCGGCCCCATTCAGAGGCTGATTGTCACATCCCGAACAAACCAAGAGTGATAACCTGGGAAAAAACAATTGCATGACACTATCACTAATGTTGATGATAATTACAGTTCATGTTTTATTATTACTCTACGTTGCCATTAGCATCTGATGCAAAGAAAAAAGGATCTGCTTTAAATTATTGTTTTTCTATTCTTAAATGAGTCATGAGTTGAGATGTTGCACTGCCACGTATGCCACCTGAAACAGGCATGGTATTTTCTGGAATAGCACTAGAAGCCACAGGAAAATGGGTGTTACCTGTTAAAATTCCATGGCTAGGATCAAAACCTAACCAACCTGTACCAGGTATAAACACTTCTACCCATGCATGTAATTCATAGACTGGTTTTTCGGTCTCAAAATAAAAATAACCACTAACAAATCGTGCAGCAATACCCAGATTTCGCAACAGATTAATCTGCATCCATGACAAGTCACGGCACGACCCCTTTTTAATTTGAAAAGTATTTTCAGGGGTGAGAGGAGGACCGTCTTCTCGATATTCTACAACAAAATCTTTGTGAATTTGTATTGTAAGATTGGTAATAAATGTCACCGTATTAAAATATGAAGTTACAATTATGCTGTTGGCATAATCCATTAGTTCTTGATCTAGTAGGCTAGTTTGTAAAGAAGCGTGGAGTATTTGCGATTGCTGTTCAGAATAACTAAAAGGTATCTTATTAAATGAGTCAGGGTGAACAATAAAATCAAATGGATTATATTCTTTGGTATGCAAACTACTTTCTGCATGGATCGTAAAACTGTTTGTGAGTTTCTCAAACCAACAAAAATCTATGACATTATGCTCTTCATCTTCGATCACTCGATGTCCTTCAGGTGTAGACTTGAGGGCAATTGAAAAGTTTGTCACCTCAATAAAAGGAGTTTGTTTAGGCCGGAATCTTAAATAGTGGGGCTCTAGAAAAACCTCGTCGCTAAATGAATACGTGGTCTCATGGATTATTTTAAAATTCATGTAGCTCTCTTTAGTTAAGTTGCATAGTGAAGTAAATAACGGCTTGATACAAATCTGATATATAGACACATTAAAGTGTTGGATAGTCACATATTTACATGATTTATAAATTTATTGAGACTAACCTTCTACTAGTCACTAAATTATTTTTTATGTATTGTGACCAAATTAATATCTACGTAGTCTATACATACGAATAAGACTTGAATTGCCGCATTCATGTTTACATTAATTCGCGGTAGACATCTACTAAAAATCTGCAAACAGGAAGGTTCAGTATGGCGATAAGATGGGGTAGTTACAAAGTTACCAATTTGTATGACGAGCTGGTCGAAAAAGCGGGTAAACCCCGCGATCATGCAAAACATTTATGTGAATATCTTCGAGCTTTGTCCGACAAAGAGATAAATGAGCTAAAAGCGGCGTCTGATTCTGCCATTCATACTATGGGAGTTACGTTTAGAGTATATCACCAAGAAGAAGGCTCGATAGATAGAGCCTGGCCGTTTGATATTGTACCTAGGTTAATCAATGCAAAAGAATGGTCTGGTATAGAAAAAGGTTTAAAACAACGTATAAAAGCACTCAATATGTTTATTGATGACCTTTATAACGATCAAAACATCATAAAAGACGGCGTGTTTCCAGCTAGCATGCTTAACAAATCGAAAAACTTTCTTCAGGAGTGTCGTGGATTTAGCCCCGCTAATGGTGTGTGGGCAAACATTTGCGGCTCTGATTTAGTGCGAGACAATCAAGGCAAGGTATACGTACTTGAAGATAACTTAAGAGTACCTTCAGGTGTATCTTACATGCTCGAAAATCGTCAAGTGATGAAACGCGTTTTTCCAGAAATGTTTCAAAAATACAACATCCTACCGGTGGATGATTATCCTTCACAGTTATATGACATGCTTGCCGAAATGTCTCCTCGTAAAATTGAAGAGCCTGAAATAGTGGTCATGACGCCAGGTATATACAATTCAGCCTACTTTGAGCATGCATATCTGGCGCAACAAATGGGCGCTGAGCTTGTAGAAGGCCCAGATTTGGTGGTTGAAGATGATGATTGTGTTTATATGCGAACCATCAATGGACTATCACGTGTCGATGTTATTTATAGACGTATTGACGATTGGTTTATTGACCCTGAAGTATTCGCACCTGATTCGTTATTAGGCGTACCCGGTCTAATTCGGGCGTGGAAAGCCGGCAATGTAGGTTTGGCAAACGCACCAGGTTCAGGTGTGGCTGACGATAAGGTGGTCTATGCCTATGTGCCAAAAATCATAGAGTACTACTTAAAAGAAGAAGCAATATTAGCCAACGTTCCCACCTATAAATGTAACGATAAAGCTGAGCGGGAATACGTACTAGAAAACATTGCAGATATGGTGGTAAAACCTGCTAATGAATCAGGCGGTTATGGCATGTTAATTGGCCCCCACGCAACTGCAGAAGAGCATGAAAAATTTAGAAAACTCATCAAAGCAGACCCTCGAAACTACGTGGCGCAACCCATGCTAACCCTATCAACGGCTCCTACTATGGTCGATACGCGTGTAGAGCCTCGACATTTAGATTTAAGACCTTTCATTCTGTCAGGTAAAGATATCAAAGTTACTACTGGCGGACTGACACGCGTGGCACTTGAAAAAGGTTCTATGGTGGTGAATTCATCACAAGGCGGTGGTAGTAAAGACACTTGGATAGTAGACATGGAGGAGGAATAATTATGTTATCAAGAGTAGCAAGTAATTTGTATTGGTTAGCTCGATATCTTGAACGTGCAGAGAACACTGCTCGGTTAATCAACGTTAATTCTCATTTATTATTGGATTTACCCTCTAAAGTAAAATTAGGTTGGGAACCGATTGTAGATATTTTATCTTTTAGAGATAAGTTTTATGAAACCTATAAGGACGTAGATGAAAAAAGTGTCATTAATTTTATGGTGGTTGATAAGCTTAATCCAGGCGCAATACTCACCTCTTTAAAATCAGCAAGAGAAAACGCCCGTACCATCAAAGAAATTATTCCCAGAGAAGCGTGGGAACAAATCAATGCCCTATATTTGTTTGTGACTGAGAATCAAAAAGACGCTTTTACACGGCGCTCACGTTATGCTTATTTGAATAAAATTATCTTAGCCAACCAAACCATATCTGGATTACTAGCGGGTACTATGTCGCACGATGAAGCCTATGCATTTATGCGTATTGGCCAACATATTGAACGAGCAGATATGTCTACTCGCATTATTGATGTGAGATCTGCGACATTACTATCTGAAATTGAAAGTGAATTACCCGCTTTTAGCAATATTCAATGGATGGGAGTGCTTAAATCCATGACGGCATATCAAATGTATCGTAGAGAAGTAAGAGTCCGTATTAACCGTGAAGACGTATTAACGTTTTTGCTGACTAATCCGCGCTTTCCTCGTTCCCTTGTTCATGCCATTGAACAAATTGAACGGGCGGTAACTGAGTTACCTAACAGCAAGGATACTGTGGGTAAAACCAGTCGAGTTAAGAACTATTTACTCAATGCTAAACCTGCAACTTTAAAACAAGAAAAGTTACATGAGTTTATCGATGATATGCAGTTAGGTCTTATTGAAATAGACAAACAAATTGAAGATAGTTATTTCTAAAAAGTAGCGACTAGTGTGTGCTTAAATTACACATTAGCCGCAAATGCTAGTTAAGATGATCTAAGATTGTATGATGCACAAACCTAAGTTTTTTCAAGGCAGAAAGAGAAATAACAAAGGGGTAAGCATCATCCATTCCCATACTTCGATTTAATGCGTTTAAGACCTGCGTAAGTGAGCACCAGTCATTAAATAATTGCGTAAAGCTTGTTTCAACGGCCAAGGTCGATCGTTTGTCACTTGCCATATAAGGGCTCATTATATTTTTGTGGGATATACTCAAGTCAAAATCGTTTGCAGTTTCAAGTGTATCAACCATATGTAAGTAATGTGCCCAGGTTTCTGCCCAATCTTCCCATGGATGCATAGAAGCATAAGCACTAATCCAAACCTCTTGCCATATTTGGGCAGGGCCATTAGCGTAATAGTTTGCCATAGCCGTTTGATAATCTAGGCGTTCATCGCCAAATATTTCTCTAAATTCCTCTAGCCTATCAGAATTTAGGATTAACCGATCCCAATAATAATGACCTGATTCATGTCTAAAATGACCAATAAGTGTTCTATATTTTTCGTTCATTTTCTCGCGCATATCGATACGCGAAGAATCTTTAGCTTCATTAATATTTAGCGTAATTAGTCCATTACTGTGGCCCGTGGTGACGTAGTTTTTGATAAATAATTCATTGCCATAACTGTCTACAGTTTGGTTTTGCAAAAAATCGAAACCGAGGCCATTTTTGGGGTCATCAATTTTATTTGTAATAGGGAGATTAAGATTGATAGCTGAATATAAGAAGTGACGCTTTGCTTGTTCTAACAGATACCATAATTTAATGTTTTCTGGATCATCTAAATTAGGAGTCGTTTCTGTTAACCGGCAAGAAACACAAAGTTCGTTAGTATCTTCTTGCTCCACCATCCAATTACAAATATCGTATGTTTTATAGTTTTTGCAGGTTTTATAAACCTTACCGTTATTTGATGCTAATAAGGTGCCATTTGCTGTATTTGTTAATGCACTTAATTGTCTCTCATCAGGCAGAAATCCTACTTTCAATCCACACTTTACGCAGTGTGTATTAGCAAAATGAAGGCTATTGCCACATTGGCAGCTAAATGTTTTCAAAAAAAATCCTCTACTAACTAATAACTAACGCAAAAGCACCGTACAATTTAGAATAAAATGAGCACAATAAAAAGTTGTATGGTGACTTGTCTCTTATAACAACAGTTATATAATGGGCATGCATAATAGCTAACATTGTTATTAATAACACCAGTATTTTGAGGTGGTTTGAAATTAAATATTTATCTACTTTATTTATAAATCGTATTTGAAATGGGATACACAAACTTCATCTACACCCACGATAATTAGATAAGGCATATCAATTTAACTATTTTTTATGTGAGAGCTTCAGGACTTATCAAGCGCAGTTATTTATGTAATTAAGTCCAGTCAATACATGGGTATTCTAGACAATGTACATTGCTTAGGTAGTGGTTTTATATAAATAGAGTCAATAAACATGACTTAATCACAATTCATTTTAAAGTTTGAAACGAGATGCTAATAGGGTAGTGATCTGAAGATTTTATCTCTGTATGGACCTGAGCAGTAACAACTTTTAGTCCTCGGCAATAGATATGATCAAGATGTTTGAACAAATGATTTAGTCTAGGCTTGCGGGGCATTTGCACTTCTTCTAGTGAAAGTAATTGAGCTTACTGATTAAAATATTTTAATTTTTTACCATTCCAAGTTTTAAAATCTCCCGCCAATATTATTGGGCCCTGTGGTTTTCTATGGTTTCGAAAACCTGAGAGTGTTCACCACCAGCAAAAATTGTTCGGCTCTAGTTAATGGATACTCAGTTGCTAACATTATTTTTTTAGTATTTGAAATAGGCTCGTTATGCTTGGATACTGAAAAGTATTGTTTGCTTGCCGCAACAGTAGAACCGGTTTTAACCCCAGTCTCTATATTCGTTTTTAATTAAACAGTCCCTGTGATCCACGTATTAATTTTTGTCTGTTGACGATTTGTTTGACCTAGGTCAAATGATCTAACCAGTATGTTTGGTATCTTTATTCAATAGTCAGTTTATTAACTTTTTATCCTTCTCATCTGTTTTGTTAAATGTATGAAAGCGAACAGATGTGAGCTAAATAACAGCATATATTGGCAACATTATATTTCCGTTACTGACTAAATTCTTATCCTACAGATTAAGAAATAAATATAGAAATTTTAACTAGGGTATTAATGCCAAAACTATTATGTATATCAGCATAATCAAAAGATTCGAGAAGATCTAACACTACTAAATGATTAGGTTTGTCGCTACTAGCAGCCGAAAAGATTATTTGCTTGAATGAGCCAACTGCAGGAATGAAATCAATGCCCAAACAAAACACCAAGATAGTTAACCATGGTGCAGTGGTATCAATACGCGGCAGTGTGATTGACGTAAGATTTGATACAGAATTACCCGCCATTCATTCAATTTTAACTATGGGCGATAACGACCAAATTATTGTAGAAGTATTAGAACATAGAGATGCACAAAATGTTCGCGGTATAGCACTCACACCAACCCAAGGTTTAACCAGAGGGATGCAAGTGACAGATACGGACGGACCTTTATTAGCCCCTGTAGGTAAAGGTATCACATCACGTATGTTTGATGTATTTGGCAATGCCATCGACAGAGAAGGCGGTTTGCATGACGTTGAATGGCGCTCAGTACATAACGCCCCTCCTTTATTAACACAACGATCCACACAATCTGAAATATTTGAAACCGGCATCAAAGTCATTGATGTACTAGTGCCGTTGGAACGAGGCGGTAAAGCAGGTTTATTTGGTGGCGCAGGTGTTGGCAAAACAGTACTACTCACTGAGATGATCCACAATATGGTCGGTAAACATAAAGGTGCCAGTATATTTTGTGGAATTGGTGAACGCTGCAGAGAAGGTGAAGAACTGTATCGTGAAATGAAAGACGCCGGTGTTTTGAACAATATGGTCATGGTTTTTGGCCAGATGAATGAACCTCCAGGCAGCCGATTTCGCGTAGGGCAAGTAGCGTTAACCATGGCTGAGTATTTCCGTGATGATGAACACAGGGATGTATTATTATTGATCGATAACATTTTCCGCTTTATTCAGGCCGGATCTGAAGTGTCTGGGCTAATGGGACAAATGCCATCGCGACTTGGTTATCAACCTACCATGAGTACGGAACTAGCAGGCTTAGAAGAACGAATAGCCAATACTGATAATGGTGCAATTACCTCAATTCAGGCAGTGTATGTTCCGGCAGATGATTTTACTGATCCTGCAGCTGTGCATACATTCTCACATCTTTCAGCCTCAATAGTCTTGTCACGACAAAGAGCCAGTGAAGGTTTATTTCCGGCTATTGACCCATTACAGTCCAATTCTAAAATGGCGACTCCTGGCATAGTCGGTGAACGTCATTACAACCTTGCCCAGCAAGTCCGAAGCACACTGGCCCAATATAGCGAATTAAAAGATATTATTGCCATGCTTGGCATGGAACAGCTGTCACCAGAAGATCGAAAAGTAGTCGGTCGTGCCCGTCGTTTAGAACGTTTTCTTACCCAACCATTTTTCACCACGGAACAATTTACCAGTAACAAAGGAAAACTGGTTAGCCTGGACGATGCTTTAGACGGCTGCGAGCGGATATTACATGATGAGTTTAAAGATTTTCCTGAAAGTGCACTGTATATGATTGGTGCAATCGACGAAGCCAAACAAAAAATGGAAGCTTCTGCAATAAAATCAAAGACTCAGAAACCGACTGCTAGTTCGCCACTAAAAACGGAGGTCGCTGATGCAACCAACCAAGATGCATCTTAAGGTACTTTTGCCTTCTGAAGTTTTGCTAGATAAAAAAAACGTCAGCCATATCGTAGCAGAAACGAGTGATGGAGCTTATGGCTTGTTACCTAATAGACTTGACTGTGTGGCGGTGCTTACACCTGGCATTTTAACCTTCACAGACTTGGACGATGGGGAAATTTTTGTTGCAGTTGACGAAGGCGTTTTAGTGAAAACAGCACATGATGTATTGGTTTCGGTACGCAGCGCTTTAATTGGCAGTGACCTTGATACATTGCGTGTTGCGGTAGAACAAGATTTTATGGCCTTAGACGAACAAGCTCAACAAGTGCGAGCTATTATGGCAAAACTAGAAAGTGGGTTTCTGCATCGTTTTGCTAACTTTGAAAAAATATAATGAAAAACAACAAGCTTGAAGATACAAGCAAGACTAAATCGCCCATTGCTGAAAAAGTAGGGGTAAAAGCGGCAAGAAAATCAAAAGCTAGACGTAATGTCGACCAGAGAGTTTGGTTTGGCTTGGGCATGATGGGCTTAATTGGTTGGTCAGTAGTGGTACCCACTTTGCTTGGCGCTGCATTAGGTATTTACCTCGATGATAATTATCCAAATGATAGGTCATGGACCTTGGCATTATTAGTAGCGGGCTTGGCAATTGGTTGTTTCAATGCATGGCACTGGGTATCAAAAGAAGACCAAGCAATAAGTGATGAACAACAAGACATGAAAGATGTAGATAAGGATAAATGAATGATTTTTTTATTGGTATTGGGCATTGGCTTGGGTCTTGGCGCTATGTTTTTCGGCGGCCTATGGTGGACAGTAAATAAAGGAGTAATGTCTGCACATCCTGCAGTATATTTATTAACCAGTCTGTTACTGCGTATGGGGCTGACTCTAGGTGGCTTTTATTTAATTGTGACAAGTGATTTAGGTCAACCATCTTGGCAACTATTGTTGGTATGTTTGTTCGGCTTTTTAATCGCCCGCTTTATAGTCACCCGTTTGACCAAAGTGCTACCGGTGAAACCCATTGAGGCAGTTGAGGAGTCTCAACATGCACCTTAGTCCTGACATGGTAGTTTACTGGCAATTCGGTGTTATCAAAATTAACGCCACCATAGCGTTTACATGGGCGTTAATGTTGTTGTTGACTGTCGGTTCAATGTTAATCACCAGAAACCTATCCACTGATTCAAAACGTTCACGATGGCAAAACGTTTTAGAGATTATTGTCACTGGAATTGAACAACAAATTACAGAAGTAGGGTTACATAACGCCCAAAAATATTTAGGGTTTCTTGGTACCTTATTTTTGTTTTTAATAGCAGCTAATATTTGCACAATTATTCCTGGTTATGAACCACCCACAGCATCACTATCAACAACGGCAGCATTAGCCTTAACAGTATTTATCGCTGTTCCTATGTACGGTATTTCTGAGCAGGGCATTGGTAATTACCTTAAATCTTATATGGATCCGACATTTATCATGCTGCCTTTTAATATCATTAGTGAAGTATCACGTACTTTAGCATTAGCTGTGCGTTTGTTCGGCAACATGATGAGCGGTTCAATGATTATTGCCATCTTGTTAACTATTACACCTTTGATATTTCCGATCATAATGACAGCACTAGGATTACTAACTGGCTTAGTACAAGCCTATATTTTTACCATTTTGGCCGCAGTGTATATTGCAGCTGCGACCCGGTCACAAACACCCAAAACACAGTCTGGCTTACCTGCGACTGAAGATTAAATGTTACTTATTTGAACAACCAACACACATAGGAAATAACATGGATATTACATTGATAGCGATGGCCTCGATAATCATATCGGGTATTACCATCAGTATAGGCTGTATTGGCCCATCACTTGGTGAAGGCCGAGCTGTAGCCACTGCTCTTAGTGCTTTAGCGCAACAACCGGATGCTTCAGCAACCATTACGCGTACCCTTTTTGTTGGCTTAGCCATGATAGAATCTACTGCTATTTATTGTTTTGTAGTATCTATGATCTTGATATTCGCAAATCCATTTTGGAATTACGCTATTGCTCAAGCAGGTAGTTAAATTATGTTGATTGATTGGTTCACAGTCACCGCTCAGGCTGTTAATTTTTTGATATTAGTGTGGTTACTGAAACGGTTTTTATATCAACCTGTTTTACACGCTATTGATGCACGAGAACAACGCATTACTGCAGAATTAGCTGATGCTGCGGCTAAACAGATCGAAGCGCAAACTGAGCGGGACACGTTTCAGCTTAAAAACCAAAATTTTGAGCAACAAAGTGACAAACTTATGCAACAAGCTGCTGCTGCAGCTAGTGCTGAACAAACTCGTTTAATTGAAGACGTTAAGAAAGAGGCTGAGGTTTTACGTCATAAATATCAACAGAGTTTGGCAAACGAAGTACAACATTTAAAAAATTCTTTGAGCCGAAAAACAAGTCAAGAAGTGTTTGCTATCACGCGCAAAACCTTAAGTGAAATAGCAACTAGCAGTTTAGAACAACAAGCCATTGAAGTATTCATTCGTCGGTTAAGAGAACTCAACACATCTAAAAAAGCGATCCTTAGTGAAGCATTACAAACATGTACGTTAACTTCTCCTGCAATACTACGAAGCGCGTTTCAGTTATCTGAAATTCAAATTGAGTTAATCAAAAAGGCTATTAATCAAACTTTTTCTTTACAGATCCCCGTTAAATTTTTAACTCAAAAAGAAATTATTAGTGGTATTGAATTAACCGCTAACGGACAAAAATTAGTTTGGAGTATAGACGATTATCTTAGCCAGTTAGAACAGGACGTATCTGCCCTGTTAAACGAAAAGTTACAGGGCCAAAATAAAGGCAGTTCAGCCGATAAAGAGATAGCAGACGTTAAACCAACAGCCAAGGCCAAAACTCCATCATGATAAATGAAAGCCTGAACAGTGTTCTCGAGACTACCTTTGCCGATATCCGCCAAACGACAGAATTTTTTGTGCCTGAATTGATAGCATATGAGGTAGGGACTATCACCAATGTGGCCACCGGTATTGCTAAAGTATCTGGGCTGCCAGGAGTCGGATTTGAAGAATTAATTATTTTTCCAGGAGATGTACTTGGTATCGCCTTTAATGTAGATGCTGACGAAATTGGTGTGGTGTTACTCGGCGACTATTCTCACTTACAAGCCGGTGATGAGGTGCGTCGCAGTGGTCGCGTCATGGATGTCGCAGTTGGAGAAGAATTATTAGGTCGAGTGATCGATCCCCTTGGCAGGCCACTTGATAATGGCGGTACAATTGAAACTAACCAGCGACTACCTATTGAACGACCCGCTGCAGCAATTATGGACCGCTCACCTATTACAGTTCCACTACAAACCGGTTTGGTCGTGATTGATGCCATGATCCCAGTGGGCCGTGGTCAACGAGAGCTTATCCTAGGTGATAGGCAAACGGGTAAAACTGCGATTGCCATTGATACCATTTTGAACCAACATGACAAAAACGTCATTTGTGTATATTGTGCGATTGGACAACGCGCTTCAACTGTGGCTAAAACGGTAGACATACTCCGTAAGCAGGGTGCAATGGCCTATACAGTTGTAGTTGTCACAGAAGGCAACGAGCCGCCTGGTTTGCAATACATTGCCCCTTACGCGGCTACTAGTATTGCTGAATATTTTATGGAAATGGGCCGCGATGTATTGGTTGTTTATGACGACCTAACCAAACATGCTAGAGCCTATCGCGAACTATCCCTACTGTTACGCCGCCCGCCGGGCCGAGAGGCCTTTCCTGGGGATATTTTTTATATACATTCACGATTACTGGAACGAGCTACTCACCTTTGTGATGAGCGTGGTGGTGGTTCGTTAACTGCACTGCCCATTATTGAAACTGAAGCGCAAAATATTTCGGCTTATATTCCAACTAATCTAATTTCTATCACAGATGGACAAATATATTTGTCACCTTCTTTGTTTGAGTTAGGTATTTTACCCGCAGTTGATGTAGGAAAATCTGTTTCTAGGGTGGGGGGGAAAGCCCAATTAGCAGCATTTCGCTCTGTAGCTGGCAACTTAAAACTGGCTTACGCGCAATTTGAAGAGCTCGAAACTTTTGCCCGTTTCGGTGCTCGTATGGATCGAGATACTATTCAATCGATTGAACATGGCCGACGGATCCGTGCTTGCCTTAAACAAGCTGAATCGTCGCCACTGCCAGTGCATGAACAAATCACTACGCTGCTAGCTCTGACTTCAAACTTATTTGATAACATCCCTTTAGGACAGATGGATCAAGCTAAAAATATTTTGCGTAAGGCTGTGGTTAATTTACCGCCTGAGGTTTGTCAACGATTTAACAGCCCAGCAAAATTAAGCAATGAAGACCGATCTATCATCATTAAACTAGCCACTAAAGCGTTAGCCGGATTTTTAGTAGAGCAAGGCATAGTGCAGCATCATTCCACTGAGGCCAATGCATAATGAGCAACACTGCAGCCAATCTAAGTCATAAGATAGCCAGTGCTAGCGATCTTAAAGGCGTGGTTCGCACTATGAAGGCGCTTGCGGCCTCTAGCATTAGCCAATATGAACAGTCTGTAAGCGCATTAGCTGATTATTACCGAACTGTTGAGCTGGGCTTGAGTGCCAGTTTACGTGCGTCTGAATCCAACATATCCGCAATTACCACAAATCTGCCGACCAATAAACACAACAATGAAGTTATTGGGGTGATTATATTTGGTTCAGATCAAGGCCTAGTTGGCCAATTCAATGAAGATGTCGCTGATTTTGCCATCAAAACCCTAGCGGATATTGGTGGTAAACCGTTGATTTGGGCTGTGAGTGAACGAGTTTATTCACGCCTTGCTGACGCGGGCTTTAATATGGCCAAAGGTTTTACGGTACCAACCAGTGTCAACGATATTGCAGGTTTGATTAGAAATATTCAGATCGACAGTGAAAAATATGCATCGCAAATTGAATCCGCTAGTGTCTATGTTTTTCACAACCAGCCGACTGTAGGTACCTTGTATCAACCCGTATCCCAAAGATTGTTACCATTAGATCGGCAATGGCAACTTACTCTGGCTCAAATCCCTTGGCCCACTAAACTATTACCCGAAATATTATGCAGTACTACCGCTACTGTCAGGGCGCTTATTCGAGAATATGTTTTTATTTCACTTTACCGTGCATGCGCTGAATCACTCGCTAGCGAAAATGTCAGCCGCTTAGCAGCGATGCAACGTGCTGAAAAAAACATTGATGAGTTACTTGAAAATCTTGGTCGAGAATTCAATCGCTGGCGCCAAAATTCAATTGACGAAGAGCTTAACGATGTATTGGCAGGCTATGAGTTATTAGCAAAATAATAGTGGCTGGCTTTAATTCACTTTTACAGTCATTTATTTTAACCTGATAATAGAAACGGTTTGCTGATAAAACCGTTAATTTCGAAGTTTGTTCAAATGATTAGCTGAAAAATCTAACAACTCATCTGCAGGTATAGGTTTACTCAAATAATAACCTTGACCAAAATTACAACCCAAATAGTCTAACGATTGCAATTGTTCAATCGTTTCAACTCCTTCAGCTACCACAGTTAATCCTAAACTATGTGACATGGCTATAGTCGCTTTTACCAAGTCACAATCTGCTTTGTTCGTAGTAATACCTTGAATGAAACTACGATCTATTTTTAGTTCATCAAATGGGTATTGTCGCAAATAACTAAGAGACGAATAACCTGTGCCAAAATCATCCATTGCTATTTTAATACCTAATTGATTAATTTCAGTGAAGGCTTGAAGGATATAGGATTGGCCACTCATTAAAACTCCTTCAGTAATTTCAAGGTCTAAAAATTGTGGCGCAATATTGGTGTCTTTTAAGGTGTTTTTAATGAATTGCACTAACTCCGTGTCCCTAAATTGACGGGGGGATAAATTCACTGAAATAGTATAATCCTGTTGGTCGATTTTTTGCCATTTATTCAAAAAGGTTAAAGCTTGTTTGATAACAAATTCACCGATAGGGACTATATGCCCTGTATGTTCTGCAATGGGAATGAACTCATCAGGCCTGATACTTCCTAGACTTTTATTATGCCAACGAAGTAAAGCTTCAGCACCGATTATTTTGGTGCTTTCAACATTGAACTGAGGCTGGTAATACACTTCAAATTCATTATTTGCTAATGCACCTAACATCTGTTCTTCAATTTGAAAACGGCGCTGCATTATGACGTTCATTTCGTCAGTAAAAAACGAAAAAGTATTACGACCTGAAGATTTTGCTTGGTACATGGCCGTGTCGGCATTTCGTATTAGGTCAGAAGATGATCTGCCGTTATCAGGGTAAATAGCCACGCCAATACTGATAGTGAGCATAATTTCTCTTCCATCCAGAATGAAAGGCGTTCTAAATGTTTTAAGCAGATTTTCGACACTGTCCATAGTAGCTTCATGATCTGTAAGTCCCTTAAGTAAGACAATAAATTCATCACCCCCTAGGCGGCCAACAGTATCTTCATTGCGAATGACATCTTGTAATCTATTTGCAGCTCTGACTAATAATTTATCGCCTATTTCATGTCCGAGAGAATCATTTATTTTTTTGAAATCGTCTATATCTATGAAAAGAACGGCCATTTCTTCTGCATTTTTTTCAGCGCTGGCCAACATCTGTGATAAACGGTCTAGAGCTAAAAATCTGTTTGGTAGGGAAGTAAGGCTATCAAAGTATGCCTGATGACGAATTAATTCTGCCGTTTTTTGTTGTTCAGTAATATCACGTATAATTGCTACAATTTGATTATATTTGGACAAAAGGCTAATTCTGGCTTCAAAAAATGCCTGCCCTTGAGGCATATCAAGTTCGTATTCAAAACTAACAATACCTTTATGTTGTTTCAACTTAGCTATATTTTTTTTAAATAAAATGACAATTTTTTCGGGTAAAAAAGAG
The DNA here is from genome assembly GCF_009796765.1 of Paraglaciecola sp. L3A3. Lineage (NCBI taxonomy): Bacteria > Pseudomonadati > Pseudomonadota > Gammaproteobacteria > Alteromonadales > Alteromonadaceae > Paraglaciecola > Paraglaciecola sp. L3A3. The sequence goes on along the minus strand of NZ_CP047023.1, from coordinate 2,522,416 downwards.
TTGATATTAGCGCCGACAAATTGCTCAGGCGAAACATACAGATTTTGTTCATCATTAGCATGATAATCAATGATAGTTCCATCATCAGTCATCAAGAAAAATAAATCAGGAATAGCAGTAAAGATAGTTTCGAGCATATGTTGCTTAAACATAGCTTGTTCTTGAGCTTGCCTAACATCAGATAAATCGATATCAATACAATACATTTGTTTGACATTATATTGATTGGTGAACATGACATGACTAGAAAACACAGAAACATCATTACCATTTTTATGACGTAAGGTAATTTCCGTTGCAGGGATTTCAATGCCATTCTTTATCCACTGATAGTGAGCATCAATCACCAATTGGCGGATTGTATCTGGAATGATGAGGTCTTCTAACTTTTTTCCAGAAGCTTCATCTTTCCTGTAACCGTAAAGTAATTCGCTTCCTTCATTCCAATATATAACTCGCCTTTCTTCGTCATATCCTTGAACTGAAATAGCATTAACTTCATCAAATAACTGATGAAGAGTATCATTAGTCACCTGCTGGTGAGCAAGAATATTGCTAGTTTTACTTGATTTCATAATACACAAGGTCCAAAAATGTCATTTGATTATTTAGCCAACCAAATATATGTTCATTCGTATCATAATGGTGAATATTATTTACCGTACATCAGTGTGTTATGAATTAATACTATTATATAAAAAAACTCTTTGGTCATTTACAGCAAAACACATAGATAATAGCTTTTCAGGTAATAGTTATTAATTAATATTAGTTTAGTCGACAATTTTGACTTTTACTTTATGTATTTATAACAATTACTTAGGGTTTTCTCCTTTTACAGAAGACTTTTTAACCCAGATATGGTTTAAATACGAATTATTGGGTTTAACAAACCTAAGGCGATAACGACAAAAAAGTTCTTAATTATCTAGCTAATCCCTAAGGTTGTAACAATGACATATATATTGGACATGTTTTCTGCGAGTTATAATATTGTGATCCTTTTAATCACAATATTTTTTAGTTTTATACTGCTAGCTGTCCTTAATCATTACTTGAAAGAGCGTTGGCAAAAACGTAAGTTTCTTTTTCAGTTCATAATGTTGTCTCTGACCTTAGTCTCTGTGGTAGCAATTATTATTGCTTTACCGTTAAGTGATGCGCTACGAGGTCAATTATTAACTTTATTTGGTATTTTACTCAGTGCCGCAATTGCATTTTCTTCCACTACTTTTATCAGCAATATCTTGGCTGGCGTTATGCTAAGGATAATTAAAAATATCAAGTTAGGTGATTACATTACGGTAGATAATATTACAGGCCGAGCAACAGAAATGAACTTGTTGCACATTGAAATCCAAACAGATAAAAGTGATCTTGTGACAATCCCTAATATCCATATGGTCACCTATCCAGTAAAAGTAGTAAAAAGTTCAGGTACGATTGTGTCGATTGATATTTCTTTAGGCTATGACATTTCAAGACAACGCATTGCCAAGCAATTATGTTTAGCCGCAGAAGATGCTGGTTTAACAGAAGGATTTGTACAAATCCAAAGTTTAGGCGACTTTTCTGTGACTTATAGAATTGCTGGACATTTAGCAGATATAAGCCATTTATTATCCGTTAAAGCCAAGCTGTATAATGCTGTACTAGATCGCTTACATGCAGACAAAATAGAAATCGTATCTCCTAACTTTATGAACACACGTGTCATGGGGGAACAAGCTATCATCCCACAATATTCTGAGCCTAAAGTTGATAGTAATGAAAACAATTTAGAGAAGCTGGCCTTTGATAAAGCTGAAATGGCCTCAGCCATCACAAATATTCAAACCGCAATTGAACAACACACTGCGAACTTAGAAAAAGGCAAAGAAACCTTAAGCGATGTAGAGCGTGAAACAATTGAAGTTGAATTAACAAAGTTAAATCGCCAACTTGAAGAAGAGGAAGAGCGCTTAAAAAATCAGGACAGTAAAACAGATTAAACAACATTACTTTAGCGTCTAGTTGTTAGTTGCTAAGTCAATCAGGCTAAGAACCTGGAATAAGGAGACTCTGTATATGTGCCTCAGGAGTAACAAATTTGAAAAAGATAATTCTCATCAAGTTAATTGAACGATTTCTCACTGATGCCGTGCTTGGCTTCTTTGCTCTTTTATCGTTATTTTTGTTTATAGCTCCATTAGTATTTGAATTTAATGACTCTACAAACCTCATATTGGCAGGACTAGAATATGCCATTATCCTGTTGTTTATTTTGGAATATACAAGTGGTTTATTGCTGGCTAAATATAAAATGGAATTTGTAATTGATGGCAGGCGTGTCATTGATATATTGATTATATTAAGTGCTTTAATTGCTTTTATTCCTTTGGTACCGGATGTACTGAGACATTCGCCAGTTTTCAGACTAATCAGAGTGGGACGCATTGCTTTATTGGGAGCCAGGTCAAGTCTAGCGCTTAAAATTGACGACAAAACGGCTAATAATAGTCCTAATCACCCAGAAACCGAGCTAAAAGTACAGTTACTAGGTAACACAGGGACACAATTTGAAGTCATTAGCTGGGAGCAAGGTTTAAACCGGATCAGTAATGGCCAACCAGATTGGCTATTCATTTCTGGTTTAGATCAATCGCGTCTAATCTCTATCACTGAAGCATTGCGAGTACCTGTCAGTGCAGTAAAAGGCCTGTTCAGCTCATCGAGTGCTGGTTTTGATACTCTTGAAAATTTTTCTACCTTTTTTGTGCGCTACCCAAGGCCGATGTTGCCTGGCGAACGTCTGATACGTACGCCGATTTTATTGGTCGGTACTGCTGTAAATGTTGTTGTCATGAGTCGCGAGCATACTGATCTAGATGAAAAAGTACAATTACGATTGTCTAGTATTGATACTAATACTCCGAAGATTGTCAGAGCGACGTTAGCCTTGGTCAGTGAAATAATGTCAGCTTATACCCAAGTAACTGAAACTATTGAAGTCATGCTAACTAATCTAGAGCTTGAGCAAAGTCTATTAGCAGACGACGCTTTTTTAGCACGTACATTTACCCTCAGGGCTGACATTTTAAAAACTCGTGCCAGTATGAAGCATCTGAAAAGCGTGATCAGAGACTTACACAGTGGCAAAATAAATATCGCCAATGCGAGTCCCAGCGCTAGAGAGCCATTTAGGTTTTTAGCTGATGATGCATTGGATCTTTATGACAACATAGAAGATATACGAGAATCATTGCAGGGTTTAGTTGATCTACGCCTTAATGTTGCATCCTTTCAAATGAATCGGGTAATGCGATTATTGGCTTTACTTACAGCATTGGCACTAATTCCAGCAACAATTGGGGGTCTACTTGGCATGAATATAACAGATGCACCATGGCCGGCAACCCTTTCTCAAATTGCATTTGGGGTAGGGGTAACAATGACCCTGAGTTTATATATTTTTGCAATAAAAGGGTGGTTACGCTGAAGATTAGAACTTAGTCGCCACCTTAGAATTGTCGATATAAAACCCATTTAATTGTCCAAGTACTAGCCACATTCGACTACGGGTAATACCTAATAGCAGTGACAAGCACTTTTTTGCATAGTAGTAATTGTTAATTTTAGTAATGGTTTGAAGGATTAATAAAATGAGTAATTACAAAAATGTACTAGTCGCCATTGATATCAATTCCCAATACGAAAGCGTTATTCAAAAGGCATTAACTATATGTGATTCAGTTGATGAGCTAAGTTTACTTTATATTCCCATGCCTTCTATTTATATACAACCCTATTTATATGGGGCCAATTTAGACATGGTTGAAGATACAACACGGATTGAACTTGCCAGTGAAAAGCTAAAAGGGATTGCCAAACAGTTCGGTATTGCCGAGGAAAAAGTACTGTTAAAAGTAGGCGAAGCAGGGGATGAAATTAAACATATCGCAGACAAAATTAAAGCTGATTTAATTGTCATTGGTACTCATGGCCGCAGCGGTATTAAATTACTACTCGGTTCTACCGCAAATTCAGTTCTGCATGGTGTTAAACAAGATGTATTGGCGGTACGTATTCACGAGGATTAGTCGCCCTGTTTAATTGAGAATGTCGCCCCTGAATATTAACCATCAATTGTTTCTATTCAGGGCATCTTTTTAAATAACATTTAATCTTAAAATCACTTTAAGCACGCTCCAGCCAAACTTTTCAATATACGCAGATAGTAATCCCCCTAAGACTCTGATTCTATTGTAATATTGATCTTCGGAGTTTATTCTTACCCTAGACCAATGACTTGGTATGTAAAAACCAACGGCTGTTAAACAAAAGACTACTAACAATTGGATTGTATAAATGACAAACCCTAGTAACAAAGTGTCAATAGTCCAATTTTTTTCACGTTACGCGCACTTATGGTACTCAATTATTGTTGGCGCATTTGCTGCTGCCATTATCGCCATAACTTTACTTTCTATCTCATCACAAGCACGTGAACATGTGAATCGTTTAACCCAAAATACCGCAACAGGTATTGCCTCATTACTGCAACAAAATCTTATAGATAAAATGAATACCTCTGTTACGGCTGCTAATTCAACTCAATTTAAGGAAAATATTACAGATCAATACATCGAAAGTTTAATCCCTTCATATTTACTAATAGAACACCAGTTTGTTTTATCTGTTAATGGTAAAAAACGCTATTCAAATCAATCAACGACCTTAGGAGATCAGAGTGAATGGAGCAGACAATCGAGCTTCACCCTAGATAATCAAACATGGCATATTAACATCTTACCAAAAGCCGATTTTTTAAATAATTCTTATTTTAAAATGAACCAAATATTGCTGTGGCTGGGTATTTTGTTGTGGCTGTTTATATGTTTATCTGTTTACGCTGCTTTGTCTGCCCGAAATAAAGCAAGAGTCATTAATGACGATAGGAATAAAGTAGCGCATTTATTAAAAAACTTACCAGGCATGGCTTATCAATCTTGGAATCAAGAAAATTGGCCAATGATTTTTGCTAGCGAAGGTTGTTTGACTGTCACTGGCTACACTAAACAAGAATACGAAACACACAGTATTCTGTGGGGTAAGATAATCCATAGCGAAGATTACCATCGTGTTTATCAAACAGTAAATCAAGCCATAAAAAATAATAGTTTATTTGAACTTGAATATCGCATTTTGACTAAAGACAATCGTATAAGGTTAATCTGGGAGCGAGGAGAAGCGGTTAAATCTATAATCAATAATGAATCGATTATTGAAGGGTTTATTACTGATATTACCAATATTAAACAAGCCGAAGTTGATCTATTGCGTAGCCACGAATTTTCAGATGCCATAGTCAAATCTGTTGTGGAAGCGGTGATAACAATCGATCAAAAAGGTCTTATACAAAGTTTTAATGATGCTGCTGAAAAAATGTTTGGTTATACAGTTGATGAAATTAAAAACAAAAATATCAATTTGTTAATGCCTCAAGAATACGCCAGTAAACATGATGACTACTTAAGTAATTATTTAAAGACCAATAAATCGGCAATTATTGGAAATGGACGTGAACTGGAAGCACAACGCAAAGATGGCAGTATATTTCCCATTCATTTATCGGTGAACGAAATTAAAAATCAACAAGATAGAGTGTTTGTTGGTTTGATCCGAGATATTACCCAACAAAGGGCAGCAGATGACCAAAAGCGTATTCATATTGAGCAAATGGCTCATGCCGATAGACTTAATTCATTAGGAGAAATGGCGGCGGGTATTGCTCATGAAATCAATCAACCTTTAACCACCATTTCACTCTATTCTGAATCGGGTAAAAAACTATGTGGCAGAGGTGATTTTGCCAGAATGCCTGAAATATTTGACAAGTTAAGTCAACATTCCCATCGCGCTGGTGCGGTTTTAGAAAGAATGCAAGCAATGACCAAACGAGGGGATAGACAAAAGGAATTGGTTGATTGTTTTAAGCTCATTAATGAAGTGGCTAATCTAGCAGAGCCAGACGCTAGAATGCGAGATATAAATATAAAGTTTAATCACTGTAAAATTTTCACACAGGTATTTGTCGATGTAGTGCAAATACAGCAAGTGCTGCTAAATTTGCTGCGAAATGGTATGGAAGCAATGCAGGATAGGGGGCTTGAAAACGGTAATATTATTGAACTTCAGATGCAATTAATGACGCAAAAAAGCGTTAAAATATCGGTTATAGACACAGGATGTGGCTTATCTGATAGCATGGTTTGCAAGCTATTTACCCCTTTTTCTTCCACTAAAAAGAATGGCACTGGAATCGGTTTATCTATTTCAAAAAGTATCATAGAAGAGCATGGTGGGAGTATTCACTATGCTAAAAATCCTACTGCTGGATCTGCATTTTATTTCATACTTCCTACTGTTCAGAGTGAAAATAGCTACCCATAAGTAATTTATGTGGACAACCACAATTGGACCCTGCTTACATAGTTAATATAATTAATGTCTATTTAAAATTTCCAATGTGTTGTGAGGACCCGGTTGATAAGTGCACCCAGCTATTTATTACTGAGAAAAGTTTCTCCTTTTATTTCCTTGTGGTCAGGGATTTTGACTGGAGCCTGTTGCATGGCAATTTTGTACACGATTTGGTCTCTACAAAATGCCTATCCACCTATTTCTTTCATCTTTAGTGATGAAGGTACACTAATGTTTTACCTGAGTATTGTTATCTTATTCAGCACTCTGTTTGTATTGTTTGTTCATCAATCTATGAAAAACAGCAAGATCTCCGCTGCCAATAATGACAACGCAGAACAATTGAAAACGTTATTACAAAATTTACCCGGGACAGCTTACAGAGTTGTGATTAACCCTAGTAAAGAGATAGAGGTGCGCGTTGAATTTTTAAGTGACGCATGTTTTTCTCTAACGGGTTATAAGGCAAGTTACATCATAGATGGACATATCAGTTTGATTGATTTGATAGACAGTGCAGATCGTGATGACGTCATAAAATGGGTAAATGACGCAGTATATAATAATAAAATGTATGATTTTGAATGTCGAATTAATACCAAAAGTGGTCTATCACGTTGGGTGTGGCATCGTGGCCGTAGCGTTGGAGTCAGTGGTAATAACGAGGTTTGTATTGAAGGCTTTGTTTGTGACATTACCGCTCGAAAACAAGCTGAATTAGCCCTAAAAGAAACCCAAGCTTTTTCGGAGGCATTAGTTGATACAGCAATAGAAGCTGTTATAACCATTAATTCCACAGGGATGATTACAAGCTTCAATCGCTCAGCTGAAACTATGTTTGGCTATTCTAAAGATTATATGCAGAGCAACAATATTATTTTACTCGTACCTCAATTCTGGCAAGAGCAAGAGACTGATATTTATAATGTAACAGCAAACATCAGTACAGCAAGGCTCCATACTGTTGGCAAAGAAACTAACGCCTTAAAAAAGGACGGTATGACATTTCCTGTAAAGTTCTCTGTTAGTGAAGTTCCCGCACAAAAAACTCCAACATTTGTAGTCTCGATTCGAGATATTTCACAACAACGAGCCGCAGAAGATGAAGCCCGTATTCATAGAGATCAATTGGCTTACGTAGACCGCTTAAATGCCTTGGGTGAAATGGCTTCTGGTATTGCTCATGAAATTAATCAACCACTTGCTGCCATATCTTTATTTGCTCAAGCAGGTAAGCGTTTGTTAGATTCAGGGGACGATAAACGAGTACCCGAAATCTTTGACAAGTTAAGTTTACATACGCAAAGAGCCGGGGCCATTATTGAACGTCTGCAATTAATGACAAGACAAAATGAAACAAAAAAACAAGCGGCTAACTGCCACAAGTTAGTCACAGAAGTGATTAAACTGGCAGAAGCCGAATCGCGTATTTACGATATTGAAATTGAAGCAAACATTGCAAAAAAACTACCAATCGTTATGGTTGATACTGTGCAAATTCAACAAGTTATTCTTAACCTTTTACGTAATGCCATAAACTCTATGCGAGCAATAATCTGCCGAAATGGTAATGTAATTACCATACGAGTGAGCGAAAGCAACCAAAATGATTCAGTTGTATTTGCAGTCATTGACAGGGGTAATGGAATATCTCAGAACGAAGAAAAACATCTGTTTCAGCCCTTTGCGTCCACCAACAAAACAGGTATGGGAATGGGCTTGTCTATTAGCCGAGCAATTATAGAAGCACATCAAGGGCACATAAATTTTTTAAATAATACTGATAACGGCGCAACCTTTTATTTTACCTTGCCTACAACCAAACAAGAGACCTAATATGAAAGAACAACAAACTGTATATGTGGTTGACGATGATGAAGGCATACGCGACGGCCTAAGCCTGTTACTTGAAATAGATGGTCATGTGGTCAAAATGTACAGTAATGCAGTCGATTTTCTTGATGATTATGACAGTAAAATGAGTGGATGTTTGATACTTGATATTCGTATGCCACGAATGACAGGGTTAGATCTGCAAAAAAGGTTAAAAACATTAGGTTCAAACTTACCGATTATTTTTATCACAGGTCATGGCGATATTCCAATGGCAGTTGAAGCGATGCGCCAAGGTGCAATTGACTTTATCCGTAAGCCATTTAGAGAACAAGACTTACTAGACAGGATCAATCAAGCCCTCACAATTGATTCTAGTAGAAGTGTTAAACAGCATGAACTTAATCTTAGACTTAATAAATTACTGCTACTTTCAGAGCGCGAAAAACAAATTTTTGAACGTGTTGCTAGAGGTGAGATGAATAAAGCGATAGCTTATGACTTAGGAATAAGCGAACGAACAGTAGAAGTGCATCGTTCTCAAGTGATGAAAAAACTAGAAGTAAGAACCTTAGCCGAACTAGTGCGCTTTAAATTAGAACAAGAAATTATTGAATCAGAATAAGGTACATCTTCATCTAACATAGGGTTTCTCGTTACAGTTTTCTGGTAACGCCAGTTTTAATTCTGTCTCTATGAGCGGGCGCTACATAAATTTCTACTGTGGTTTTCACGCTTGCATGACCTAACTCTTCAGCTAACATGGTTTCGCTTATTTCACTTAACGCTTGGGTGGCACCTGTATGTCTTAACCAGTGTGACGATGCCCCAGCTATAGAACGCGCTTGCTGAACTTTTTTGGCTTTTACTAATTGTTTAATCACTAAATCAAAGGCTTCTTCAACCATATTGTTCAAGCTGTCTTGATGCAGCGGTTCACCGGTTTTTTGTGAAGGCATAATAGGCGTAGATTCATCAATCTGGGGCAGGGGAGACAAACCTAAAGATTCTCTATAACGTATCAATACATTGTCAATAAAGCCGTCTGGTACTGTGACTAAGCGCTCTTTTTTACCTTTGCCGATTATATTCAAAACCCAACCTTCACCGGAAACATCTTGTCTAAAATGACCAAATACTGGGGTGCAATAATCTCTATCTGCCAGTTCTGAAATTCTTAAAAACAACACCTTTAAAGACAATACTAAAAACCGGTGTTTTTCATAGATTGGGTTTAGATCTGCAGCGTCTGTCAGGGTTTCAATAAAGAGTTGCCAAATATCATCGTCTAAGGTGTGTGGTGGCTTATAAATTTTACCTTTTATCAGATACTTACAGCTTTTTTTCACTAATAACACTGGGTTACGTTGCATATGTTCTTGCTCGGTTAGCTCTTTAATAAACACATTGAGCGACGCATAAGAATTTTGCAGTGATGTTTGGTTCAGGCTGTACCTTGCTTTAACTTGGCTCTTACCCGTTTTCTCAGGGGTAATTAAAGATTGGGTTTTACGCTCAGCCTTAGATAAACGATGCACAAAAGGACGCCATGTCTGATTCACTAAACGAATATCAGATTTGCCTTGTGACTTAAATCGACTGGCAATAGTAGTATCGGCAATAAGGGCTTTAGGTGGCGACCAAATCCAATCAATATATTCTCGAACGTCATCGATGCCAGATTGTAAAACAGAGGTTTGCTTTTCATTCCAGCAGAACAGCATAAAACGTTCGGCTTCATTCCTAAAACGATTTTGAGTGCCAACAGAGCTACCAACCACATTGGTTAAAAAGCGCAGTAATAACTCGAGATCTTTTCGGGCGTGGATACCTGAAGATTCGAATTCATTTAAATACAAATCTAACGATGGGTACACCTGGCCAAATTCGCTTTTAGTATCATGGCTAGAATCACGCAACAATGACAATTGCATGGGAATAAGCTTGATAGAGTCTGTTATGGGATGATATTTCATAAGGGGGATTTTACATCATATATGTGCATAGTCAATTCGTAATAATGTCAATTATTACGAATTGACATATATTCTATATTAGGTCCACTTTAAGCTGTATTTACAACCATTAGAGTTTATTAGTCCAAATATCAAAACGCGCTCCTACGTGAATTAAAACTAGTTTTGTCAGATAACCTAGGTTTAATTTACCTAGCGTGTAGCTCACTAACATAGATAAAATACTGTTGTCACATCTACCTAAACTGTTCTTGGTTGTATCGTAACCTTATAGCGATTATTCTTGGACTAATCATATTCTGTCAAATTAAATATCGCGCGTTAATATTTTAGAGTATTTAACTGCAGTTATTACAATAACTTTGACAGTCACTAAAAGTCTTAACAATGGCTAACTACTTATAATGTCAGTAAAAAGTACAAATAAAAATATTGGGTTGATATCACGCATTGGCAATGCATTAGGTGATAAATTAGCAGCCTTTTTAAATAAACCAAGAGATTCGTACCAAACCTTTAGCACCATGACCACAGAGCAATTACAAGACACCCTTAAACTCGGTGACTTAATATTGATTGAAGGCAATAGCCGTATTAGTACCGCCATTAAGTATTTAACACAATCTACTTGGTCTCATGTATGCATTTATATTGGTAAACAGGATGACTTATTACCTCTGTTAGAAGCTGATGTGGTTGAAGGCGTGATTACTGTGCCTCTAGATAAATATGCTGGTTTTAATATGCGTATTTGCCGTGCTGTGAGCCTGACAGATAAAGACACTCAGGTTTTATTAGATTATGTAATTGCCCGAATTGGCGTGCAATATGACACAAAAAACATTATTGATTTAATGAGGTACTTGTTACCTACTCCGCCTGTACCACAACGTTTTCGACGGGGTATGTTAGAGTTTGGTAGTGGCGACCCCACTAAAGCCATTTGTTCAACCTTAGTCGCTCAAGCGTTTCAGTCTATTCGATATCCTATCTTGCCAATGCGCAGAGTGAATGATCATCAAGTGGCCAGCACTCCCATACCGGCGAAGCCTTTTTCATTATTTAGGCGGGCGAAAATTTCCAACGACCGTCTAGAAAAACGCCATTACAGCCATTTTATCCCCAGGGATTTTGATTTATCGCCATATTTTGAAATAGTCAAACCCACCCTTAAAAAAGGCTTTAACTACAAGAATATTCCCTGGATAGATGAACAATCAAATGCCGATACTGGTATTAAACAGCGCTAGAAATGGTTATGTGGCACAGAGAAACAAAGTAGCTAGCAACCTGCCCCATAAGCTAACCTATGCAAGGTCCTATATTTTAAGGCCCTTAGCTTCATCTACAAAGTTTTCCGAGGCCTCATCTAATGCAGTTTGAGTACGTTTGTTTGCCCGTAATGACTTACAAGCCAACCAGCCACATCTGAATGAATATTCAATAATATTCAGCACCTGTTTCCAAGTGTGTTGCCGCAGTCTTAACTTAGCCTTGAGCAAAGTCATACTTTGCTCGACATTCATAAAGGATTCCATGTTAAGTAGCTCATCGTTGCTTATATAGGGCTCAAGTTTTTCTTCTGGATCGAGTAAAAACTCCAAGGCAAAGTCATAAGCATCATCTTTAAAGCCAGATTTTTCAGCAAACTTTTTCAGTTTCAGTAAGGTATCTTTATGAATGGTAATAGTTGTGTTGTTATTCGACTTGTCATATTTAAACTTTCGCCAGCGGCCATTGAGTTTAAGGTAAGCATCATCAGTTAATGCGCCTTTAATGGTTTTCATGGCTTGTTTAGGAAAAGCATCACTATATGCAGGCAGCACTGTTTGCTTATCAATAAAGTCCTCAGCACGAAGCAATTTTTCAACATAACCTTTGGCAACAAACTGCTGCCAAATGTCATCAGGGTTTTCTACTTTCTTATTACCTTGCTTCATCATCTAAACTTTCTACAAATTGGGCTCTGTTTTTAATAGTAATACCCTTAGCAAATTCATACAATGAATTGTTACTTGTAACAAAAATAAAAAGTAAACTTACCACACCTACCATATTGGATGTAATTACCGTTACAAGTAACAAAAAAATAAAATTAAAGTGAAGAGTGTTTAATTTGAAGAGAAATAAAATCGTAATAGCCATCTATCACACATCCAAACATTTTTTTAAGCAGTGAATAGTATTCAGCGTCAAAGACAGTTTGATAAAGCAAGGTCTCTCTGTCCCCAACGATTGTGTTTACTCATATATTTCAATAAACCTATAGTCATACTATTTACAATCCGAGCATAATCATAACTTACAGGTTAAATCTCATACTATTGACATAGCCAGATGAAAAGCATAATGTTTTATTAATAGCGATCAGCAGATGTAGAATAAAATACAAAAATTCCTATCTGAAGTAGTTTTACCACTTGCAAAATCACCCTATTACTAAGATCGTTATATATAAACCTGCCCAGTTTTAATATCAAACTATCGATAAATTGAGTATTACCAAATTCATTAACATTGACAGGATGTTGCACTATGAAAAAAATAGCTCCTCAATTAATCATTGCTATCGTTACTATATTTTTAGTAGCCTGTAATAGCACACCCAATAATGTTGCAGCAAGAAACAACGCGCCTGCGGTGCTAAAACCTATCTCCGAGCAGACTATAAATCAACAATGGATGAGTGTTATTCATTGTAATGGCTATAACTACTGGTTTAATACTTCACTGAATTCTGTAGGGCAAGATTTAACAGCTAAGTTCAGTCTAAATTACGGTATCGATAGTGAAAGAAGGCCTAGGCTAAGTGTTCCAGTGACTGAAATGACCGGCATTGTTGAAATGCGCTCAGGCACTTTTACGCTTTTTCGCCCTAAAACAAAAACTGCTTTTACTCGCATTGAAGGTGTTTTTTCCCAGAGTGAAGAAATTATTGCCGCGAAAGTCAGTACTGCAATAAGACCATTAGAAGCATGCTCAAACATGATTATGGTCCCTGGTAAGGATTATCAAAAACTCGTTAATGTTTTTGCACAAAGCAATAAAGCCAAAGCCCTGGAAAGACAACAACATGTTCCCGGAAAAAGTATATTTAATCAGCCTGCTAACAGGTATAACACTAGAGCAATTAATTATTGTACTAGCCAAACTAAACAATGGGTGAATACATTCTTTGCCGAGCTATCTAAAACAAGATATGGGTGGCATAGCGAGTATTATAACCAAATAATGTATAATCATGACGTTTTTGCAACGATTTTTAATCAACCCTATTTTGCCAAGCCAAGTAGTTTTCTAAATAATATTAGTCGCCAAATAGCTGGAACTAATTATTGTTCTACGCCTAAAGAGCAGCTTCAAAAATATCGAAACTCCCTCATTTATCTTACGAAGCCGCTGGTCAAATATAATGAAAGTATCATTATAAATAGCGTTGCTAACTCTATTTATAATGGCTGGTTATCAGCCATGGTGCCGGCTATTAAGAACGATAGCTATATTAAAGATGTCTCTAAGCCGGTAGTTTTTTATGATTGGATACGCACCTTCTTACAAAATGCAGAAATTAGTTCAAAAATGGACACACAGCAGTCAACAACACAATTATTGACAGCCAAAGCTAGAAATATTTCAACGGGTAAAGCAACGACACTTATCGATGAAAAAATAGCATCGCTTGAATTAAACATTACTCAACTTATTGAATTAGCTGATTTTAGATATGAACACCAGCAGTATTTTCTAAAATTATCCGAAATCCAACGTAAAGTGATAGAAGATAAAATCAGAGCTAAGTTAAATGAGGTTGTCATACCGGTAGTGATAGAAGACTTAAGTCAAAAAACATCGGTTGATCATTATTATGAAGTCAAAAATTGGCAGAAAACTTATGCTTTAATGCTTGATTATTTAACTCCAGAAAATGTATCAGCTATTTCAGATGCTGCCATCAAGCAACAAAGTACAATAGCGGCTCCATACATCAAATCTATAGCAAGCACATTACAAAATGAAATTTATCCTATAAAAGATAAGACGCAGCAATTGATCCGCTGTCGTGAACTAGTGAAAAGTTCAACAAAAAAATATGACCGTTTAAAATCAAATACTGAATTCATTCAAGTTATTGAAAGTACTAATAACCATTGTGCCAAATTTTTAATCGCCCAAAAACCGGCTTATAAATATCGGATAAGCAAAACCAAAACGCTAAACGAATTAGCAAGCCTAGAGAAATATTACAGTGGTTTCATCGATTTTTCTTCTCGACTTGCGGCCGATCTTAATGCTTCTTTAAACTATAGACGTGAAATTCTAACGGCCAGGCATTACAGTTGGCTAGCTGCAAATGACAAAAGAAAATTCCAAAAATCAGGGATTATAGACTCATTAATCGAAAGATATTTCTTTACCGAAAGAGGTCGTTTTATATACGAGTACCCCGCTGCTGTTGATACTAAACCGGGAGCAAAAGTATGGAGTACGCTTAACAAGGCTAAAGGCTTTAGCTTACGCACTCAATACTCCCAAAAGTCAGAAGTGGATAGTAAATGTAATGTTGATAGGAAAGAAATAACCAAAGCAGCCTTGAAACGTTCACGGGATTCTCATCCTAATTATGTGCTCATATTAAAACTCTCTGGTAGTTTTTATGGTGCTTATACTGAGAGTAGAAATGTGTTTGGTAACAAAAATGTTAAAGCGGATAAAATTGAGTGTAAATATCAATACAATATCTCACTGTATTTACCTTCTCAAAAGTTAAGCTCTAAACCATTACTTGAATTAACTAATGCAATAACAGTTGAAAGTGTAACCTTATCGAACGGCTACCTGGAAAGAATGGTTGCTGGTGAAATTGACTATTTACTCGATATTTTTATCCCTAGCAAATTATCAGATTAACTTCCATTAATGCGGGGATAACTTAGATTCTAATTGGAAGTCACTTTAATGCTGTAAATAAAAGGGCGATTACCAAGACACCCAAAATAGTAAAATACTCAATTGGTGCTTAATCAACAAACATAAAGTTACCTGAATATTTGTATTCTTTGATTTTAAAATAGGGTTTTATGGTTTAGATGTAACAAATACCGAGCAATATGCGACTTAACTCAAATTGCAGGCAGCAAGAATCGCCACTGTGTGGGTTGATTTAATATAGTTGGAGGTTTTATTGTTTAGGCTTGTTGTAGTAAAGCTTTGGCCTTTTCCATCCCTCGTATGCGTTGATGGTTTGTGTGGTGTTTAAATTGTTGCATCATATGCTCACTGCCTACCGCTGTATGAAAGTGTTGTTCGAACTCTGTGGTTAGGGTCAACCATTGGTCAGAATCAAGGCCTAGCCGTTCTAAAATAGGGCTGCTGTGATGTTCGATATGACCCGCTTTATCTTCCCTAATACACCTGCCGGTGCAGTCTACTAATTCACAGTAATCTATCAAGCTATAAGCAATGCCTTTGGGCATATCTTGTCTGTGATTACCCACAAAACGCATAAGCTTTGTGGGTTGTTCTCCTTTGATTAGACTGTGGATACGGTTTTGAATGCTGGTGTGCTTGGACGTTTCAGGTGTTTTTTCCATTTTGGCTCGAATCGGATTTAAATCCACATAAGCCATACAGGCTAATACTGCACTTTCATCAAGCAGCGCTTGAGATTTAAATCGCCCTTCCCAGAACCTGCCTGTACAGTTATCTTCTTTATTTGCTTCACGGGCTATGTATTCATTGAGGTTTCTCATAAACCAGCTGATGTCATAAAGACGTTGACGATAAATACTAATCGTTTCATGTAAGGTGAATAACTCACTTTTACTGAGTGACTCGTCACGCATAAACCGTTGGCTAAGTAATGTGCCTTTATGTAATTGAAAGAATTTTACCAAGACACCCAAAGTAGTAAAATACTCAATTGGTGTTTAATCAACAAGCATAAAGTTACCTGAATATTTGTATTCTTTGATTTTAAAATAGGATTTTTAGCTTAGATGTAACAAATACCGAGCTATATGCGACTTAACTCAAATTGCAGGCAGCAAGAATCGCCACTGTGTGGGTTGATTTAATATAGTTAGAGGTTTTATTGTTTAGGCTTGTTGTAGTAATGATTACCAAGACACCCAAAGTAGTAAAATACTCAATTGGTGTTTAATCAACAAACATAAAGTTACCTGAATATTTGTATTCTTTGATTTTAAAATAGGGTTTTATGGTTTAGATGTAACAAATACCGAGCAATATGCGACTTAACTCAAATTGCAGGCAGCAAGAATCGCCACTGTGTGGGTTGATTTAATATAGTTGGAGGTTTTATTGTTTAGGCTTGTTGTAGTAAAGCTTTGGCCTTTGCCATCCCTCGTATGCGTTGATGGTTTGTGTGGTGTTTAAATTGTTGCATCATATGCTCACTGCCTACCGCTGTATGAAAGTGTTGTTCGAACTCTGTGGTTAGGGTCAACCATTGGTCAGAATCAAGGCCTAGCCGTTCTAAAATAGGACTGCTGTGATGTTCGATATGACCCGCTTTATCTTCCCTAATACACCTGCCGGTGCAGTCTACTAATTCACAGTAATCTATCAAGCTATAAGCAATGCCTTTGGGCATATCTTGTCTGTGATTACCCACAAAACGCATAAGCTTTGTGGGTTGTTCTCCTTTGATTAGACTGTGGATACGGTTTTGAATGCTGGTGTGCTTGGACGTTTCAGGTGTTTTTTCCATTTTGGCTCGAATGGGATTTAAATCCACATAAGCCATACAGGCTAATACTGCACTTTCATCAAGCAGCGCTTGAGATTTAAATCGCCCTTCCCAGAACCTGCCTGTACAGTTATCTTCTTTATTTGCTTCACGGGCTATGTATTCATTGAGGTTTCTCATAAACCAGCTGATGTCAAAAAGACGTTGACGATAAATATTAATCGTTTCATGTAAGGTGAATAACTCACTTTTACTGAGTGACTCGTCACGCATAAACCGTTGGCTAAGTAATGTGCCTTTATGTAATTGATGCCAACGATAAAGCACTTCTTTTAATGACCATTTATCGGCTTCTTCTTTATCAACACACAAAACTATATGAGTGTGATTACTCATCACTGCATAAGCGCATATATTAATTGAGAATACAGAGCCAAGAAACAACAAACGTTCTTCTACCCAACCCCGTCTATGTTCGTAACTTTGACCTGTGAATTTATCTTCGCCACACAAAAATGAGCGGCGAACACAGCGAGAAACACAATGGTAATAATGAGTATCAATAAGAGAAATTTGGGATTCACGTGACTGGGGCATATCGACCATCCTTGGTTGTTTGAATACCTTAAAGCTTAGAACAAAACCAGATTTTTGCTAAAATTTAAAATGGGTGTCAAGGTAACCCGCTTTCATCAAGCAGCGCTTGAGATTTAAATCGCCCTTCCCAGAACCTGCCTGTACAGTTATCTTCTTTATTTGCTTCACGGGCTATGTATTCATTGAGGTTTCTCATAAACCAGCTGATGTCATAAAGACGTTGACGATAAATACTAATCGTTTCATGTAAGGTGAATAACTCACTTTTACTGAGTGACTCGTCACGCATAAACCGTTGGCTAAGTAATGTGCCTTTATGTAATTGATGCCAACGATAAAGTACTTCTTTTAATGACCATTTATCGGCTTCTTCTTTATCAACACATAACACTATATGCGTATGATTGCTCATCACCGCATAAGCACAAATATCAATTGAGAATACAGAGCCAAGAAACAACAAACGCTCTTCTACCCAACCCCGTCTATGTTCGTAACTTTGACCTGTGAATTTATCTTCGCCACACAAAAATGAGCGGCGAACACAGCGAGAAACACAATGGTAATAAGGAGTATCAACAAGAGAAATTTGGGATTTACGTGACTGGGGCATATCGACCATCCTTGGTTGTTTGAATACCTTAAAGCTTAGAACAAAACCAGATTTTTGCTAAATTTTAAAATGGGTGTCTAGGTAACCTTTTTGAAAAGAAGTAAATCGGGCCGCAGGGATGCGGCTAGAAAAAAGGCATGGATGCCATAAGCGAAGCGCATAGTAGTGTGCGTAGCACATAAGTGGCGCAGCACATAAGTGGCGAAGCCATGCTCCGTGCACGAAGTGCGTATCTTAGTGTGCGAAGCACATGCTTTACGACGAAGTCGTGCCTTGTGTGCGAAGCACATAAATAAGCGCAGCACATAACCTCCCTTCGCGAAGCGAATATACTAACTAGGCAACTGCGCTAAACCATCCAAAATAGCACACTCTGAATTACCGTCACCATCACATTGATCAGCTAGTTGTTGCAACACAGTTTTCATTTGTTGTAGCTCGGCTATCTTGTCATTAATGTCTTGTAAATGTTGCTGTGCCAGTTGTTTTACATTGCGACTTTCTCGGCCTGAGTCGAGCCAAAACTGTAATAGTGATTTAATTTCGAGCATTGAAAAGCCGAGTTTTCTCGACTGATAGACAAATCCAAGTTGTTGAATTTGTGCCTGATTATAAAGTCTATAACCTGAGTCTGTACGATTAGGCTGTTGTAACACGCCAATTTTTTCATAGTGGCGGATCATTTTTGCACTCAGCCCAGTTAAACGTGCGGCTTCACCTATGGTCACCAGTTTAGGCATAGTGTTATTTCTCCAACTTAAAGCGCTGTAATAACAAGGCATTACTGATAACAAATAAACTACTACAGGCCATGGCCGCGCCAGCAATAATCGGGTCAAGGTAACCAAAGGCTGCTAATGGAATACCTACTGCATTAAAGATAAATGCCCAAAACAAATTCTGTTTTATTTTTCGATAAGTCAGCCGGGCAATCATTAAAGCTGTTGGTACTAAACTTGGTTCGCTGCGCATTAATGTAATAGAGGCTGCGCTAACCGCCACATCGGTTCCAGATGCCATGGCCATACCTAAATCGGCTTGGGCCAATGCTGGCGCATCGTTAATACCATCGCCCACCATAGCCACTAATTGACCTTTTTGTTGGTACTGTAAAATATACTTAGCTTTGTCTTCAGGTAATACTTCCGCTTTAAAATCATCTAAATGCAACTCATTTGCTACAGCTGCGGCACTGGCTTTATTGTCTCCGGTTAACATGGCAACTTTAATGCCTTGTTGTTGCAAAATTTTAACCGTTTTTACTGCGTCAGGTTTTAATTTATCACTAAAACAAAACAGGCCTAATAATTCGGTTTTATCATGTTGTTGACTGGCTAACCAAGAAACTGAGCCACCAGTGGGGACATTTTCGCTGGGTAGATTGATGCCTAATTGTTGCATCCAATAACTACTGCCCATGAAGATTAGTTGTTCGCCTAGCTCTTCATTTTGTTCCTTGTGAAGGTCTTTACCAATCACACCTTTTACACCATGACCTGCTACCACTTGAAAATCTTGTACTGGCAAAGCCTGTACCGCTTTTTCTAAAGCATTATTGACCACAGCTTTAGCTAATGGATGTTCGCTGTCTATTTGTAATGAATAAGCTAACTGCAATAACGATTCATTACTGCCTTTGATTGCTGTCATGGTAGTTAATACCGGTTTACCCTCGGTTAGAGTGCCGGTTTTATCAAATACTACTAAGTCTATTTTTTTAGCTTGTTCTAATGCAATCGCATCTTTAACGAGCACGCCCAATCGTGCTGCTGTGCCAGTACCGGCCATGATTGCCGCCGGTGTTGCTAAACCAAGGGCACATGGACAAGCAATGACTAATACTGCGACAGCATTCAAAATGCCATTGGTCCAATCCCCTTGATACCAGCCGGTAATTAATAATGTACTCAGCGCTACCAGCAACACCACAGGAATAAATACACTACTGACTTTATCGACGATTGCTTGCACAGGCGCTTTGGCACCTTGGGCGCGCTCTACCATTTGGATAATTTTTGATAAAGTCGATTCTGTACCCACACTAGTGGCGCGAATTTCTAGAATGCCGTCTAAGTTAACAGAGCCACCGGTGACTGAGTCTCCAACTTTTTTACTTACGGGAATCGATTCACCGCTGATCAGCGCTTCATCTAAGTGACTTTGCCCTTGTAATATCTCACCATCCACAGGCACACGTTGGCCAGGTTTAACTTGCACCACTTCATCGGTTTTAACTAACGATGCCAACACAGTTTGCCAGTTTCCGTCTCGTTTTACTGTAGCTTGAGTCGGTTTCAGGCTTTCTAATGCTCGCAGTGCATCGGTGGTTTTTCTTTTCGCTTTATGTTCTAAGTATTTACCTAATAATACTAATGTGATGACGGCGCTACTGCTTTCAAAATACAAGTGCGGCATGTCGGTTTGACTAGTAAAGCTCCACCACAAATATAATGACAGCCCATAGGCGGCACTAGTACCTATGGCGACCAGTAAGTCCATATTACCCACACCCGCCTTTAAAGCGCCCCAACCCGCTCGATAGAATCGAAAACCAAAGTAAAATTGTACGGGTGTAGCAAGTAACCATTGCCAAAATGCTGGTAACATCCACTGCTGATTAAATAACATGCCAAACATAGGGAAAACTAAAGGTAAGGTGAGCACAGCTGATGCTAAAACTGGCCACCAAGGTTGTTTAAATAGACTTTGAGTTTCAACGACAGGTGTTACATTGTTATTTACTTCAGGCGGCAAAACGCTATAACCGGCCTGCTCTACTGCTTGCTCAATGTCTTGCTTGGTTACCGTAGCTAAAACGGTGACTTGTAACATTTCACTGGCTAAATTTACCGAAGCTGTCACCACGCCAGGCATTTTATGGATTGCCTTTTCGACTCTGGCCACGCAAGACGCACAACTCATACCTTTAATGGCAAATTGCCAATCATGTATTGCAACTTGATAACCAGCGTCAACGACTGCATCAATTAGATCGCTGATATTGGCACTCGCACTATTATTGCCGCTACCGCTATTGTATTGGGCAAGCTCGATAGTCGCAGTTTCAGTGGCCATATTTACACTGGCGCTAGTTACACCAACCACTTTTTGTAATGCTTTTTCAATACGATTGACACATGAGCTGCAAGTCATGCCGATAATTTTAAGTTGGATTGTGGGGTGACTCATAAACTTCTCCAGCGACTACTATTTAGAACTTGTAATGAGTTTAAACCTTGCCACCATGGTAAGGTCAAGGAGGTTTTTAACAATATAAAATATAATAAGAATTAACGTAAAAGAGCCACCAAGTTACCATCTATAAAAAATACAATTTGATATTTATCTATTTAATATAAATAACCTTTTTACTATTAGATCCAGCCCCGTTAAGGTAAAAATAGTATAAATTGGTATCTGACATCGACTAACACTCACGTAAGCCGAAACATCGCAGTTTATAGATGCAATTTTAGGAGAATGTTTATGGGCAATATTAAGATCTATTCTTTTCTGCTGTTACTCTGTGCATGCAATAACGATGCGCCACAAGCCTTGGGTACCTTAGAGCGAGATAGAATTGCCCATTCTGCAACGGTAAATGAAGTGATTGTACAGTTACCTATATCCCCAGGCAGTTTTGTCAAAGCGGGTGATGTATTAGTTAAACTTGATGATAGTTTTCAACTGGCTATGGTGGCTAAAGCCCAAGCTAATGTAGCCGAAACCCAAGCAAATCTAGCTAAATTACGTAAAGGTGCTAGAGAAGAAGAAATTGCCGCCGCCAGAGCTAACAAGCAAGGCGCGAATGCCAGACTGATCCAAGCTGAGGCGAATTATCAACGACAGCTAAAAATAGCCAAAGTAGATTTAACCAGCGCCGATAGTGTCGAAAAAGCCAGAGCAGAAAGAGACAGTGCATTAGCTATAGAGCAAAGCGCCAAAGAAAAATTAACAGAATTGGTAAAAGGTACCCGGGATGAAGATCTACTCATTGCCGAGGCGCACTTAGCCGCTGCCCAAGCGACCTTACAAGGGGAACAAAATAAACTAGAAGATCTGACTATTACCGCTACCCGTGACGGCATACTGGATAATTTACCTTGGAATTTAGGTGAACGTGTCACTATAGGAAGCCCATTAGCCATAGTGTTAGCTGGCGAAGCGCCTTATGCCCGGGTTTATATGCCAGAAACTTATCGCGCTAATCTCACTATTGGTGACAAACTAAATGTACAAGTAGATGGCCGTGAGCAGTTGTTCAGCAGCACCTTAAGATGGATATCAAATGAACCCGCTTTCACTCCCTATTATGCCTTAAATCAACAAGAGCGCGCCCGCCTGATGTATCTAGCTGAGGTGCAATTACCTAGTAGTGCAGCTGATTTACCTAGTGGCCTACCTGCGCAGGTGTTGTTACCTTGAGCATTGTCATTAATGTCCAAGATTTATCTCGGCATTTTGGCGCGCTCAAAGCGGTAGATAAATTAAACTTACAAGTAGAAAAAGGCCAAATATATGGCTTTTTAGGCCCCAATGGTTGCGGTAAAACCACAGCGATTCGTTTGCTCACAGGTTTACTTAAACCAACATCAGGTAACATTGAAGTTCTGGGGTGCCAGTTACCGCAACAAGCCAATAAATTACGGCTGCGCATTGGCTATATGACCCAGAAATTCTCACTTTATGATGATTTAACTGTGTTAGAAAACCTGCAATTTGTGGGCAAGATATATAGCTTGCCAGCAGCGCAACGTAAACAACGTATTGAAGAATTAATTACTTTGTATGAACTTGAAGCCTTAACGACACAATTAGCTGGCAGTATGAGTGGCGGTCAAAAACAACGATTAGGCCTTGCGGCTGCTACCATACATAAACCGGAACTCCTGTTTTTAGATGAACCCACCTCAGCGGTTGATCCACAAAACCGTCGAGATTTTTGGGAAAAATTATTCGACCTTTCTGAACAAGGCACCACTATTTTAGTGTCTACCCATTATATGGATGAAGCTGAACGCTGCCACAAACTGGCAATTCTAGATGCTGGAGTTAAACGAGCCGATGGCAAACCAGAAGACTTAATGCAACAAATGGGAGCCCATGTTGTGGAAGTAAATGGCTCAAACTTACGGCATTTAAAACAGCAGTTAATCAAACTCCCCGAAGTGCTAACCGCTGCGCAGCTTGGTGCACGTCTGCGAGTGATTGTCAGTAATGACATTAACGATCCCTGTGAGTTCTTAGGCAAACAACCTAATATGCCAAGCCAACAGTGTTTATCATTAGTACGTCCGAGTTTAGAAGATGTGTTTGTTACCTCAACAGGAAACACTCAACACAAAGTACTTAACCATGAATAGCTTACTGCGCATTCAAGCCATACTTAGCAAAGAACTATTACAGCTCAAGCGCGATAGTATGACATTACGCATGGTGATTTTAATTCCGCTGATCCAATTGGTGTTATTTGGTTATGCCATTAATACCACAGTAAGAGATATTCCTGTAGGTGTGGTTGATCATAGCCAAACGGGATTGAGTCGCGCGTTAATTCAAACAGTACAAGCAAGCCAAGTGGTTAAAATCAGTGAGTATTACAACACTATTGAACAGGCACAATTAGCCATTAATAGTGAACACATCAGGGCATTTTTATATATTCCCGCGGATGTAGATAATCGAGTCGCCCGCCACAGTAGTGTTGGTTTAGGTAGCCCAAGCGCCACCGACGAAGAAACCAGTCGCCCTGTTGGGCAATGGGTGGTTGATGGCTCTGATACTATGATCGCTGCGAGCATTAAAAGCTTACGGAATATGCCGCTAGGTGAGTTATTGCATAAACCCGTGAATCGTCAAATTCCAACATTTGAAGTGACATTACTGTTTAACCCCGAACAACGTACTGTGGTGAATACTGTGCCAGGCCTTGTCGCAGTAATTTTAACCATGACAATGATCATGTTTACTTCGGCTGCCATAGTGCGTGAACGCGAGCGCGGCAATCTAGAATTTTTAATCACCACGCCAGTGCATTCCTTAGAACTGATGTTAGGAAAAATTATTCCGTACTTATTTATTGGCGCGTTACAAGTGATGATTATTTTAGGCTTAGGTTATGTGTTATTCGATATAGTGGTGGTGGGTAGCTTATGGCAGTTGGCTATTGCTACCACTTTATTTATTTTAGCCAGTTTAACCTTAGGTTTAATGATATCGACTGTGGCTAAAAATCAATTACAGTCAATGCAAATGACGATTTTTGTATTACTGCCATCCATCCTACTGTCGGGTTTTATGTTTCCCTATGAAGGCATGCCCCGCTTCGCTCAATATATAGCAGAAGTGTTACCAGCCACCCATTACATACGTTTAATTCGAGGCGTAGTGTTACGAGATGTAGAAGTATTAAATATGAGTTTTGATATGCTCTATTTACTGGGTTTTATCTTAGTTGGGTTAACCATTGCTTCCCTGCGCTTTCATAAAAACTTGGAGTAGTGTTGGAATAGTTAGTAAAATGCCATGTAGTCGAGTGCGTAGTCGTAGGGCTAACGGATTAGGCTCAGCCGCCTTTACAGGCAATAATCTGCACAACAGCGCTTTGTCCTTGATGATATTTTCCTTCTGAAATATGTCGTTCCGCTTCAGAACCAAAAACAAAATCTAGGCCGTTAAGCTCAGATTTTAACTCTTTCAGAGACATAAACATTTCCTTTTGTGACGGTGGAGGCCCGCCGATCCCATCCATTTCAATTTGGCGTTCCGTATAAGCCTCTAAAATGAAAACCCCACCTTTAGTCAAAGAATTAATAACTTGACCATGCAGTTTTTTACGCACCTCAGGTGGCATATGTGCTGAAATAGAAACAATACCATCCCAAATCTCGCTGCCAATGTCGTAGTCTGCCAAGTCAGCAACTATCGTTGATATTTCTACGCCATTCTCAATAGCAAGGTTTTTAGCCTTTTCAAGGCCAACCGAAGACTGGTCAATTGCTGTGACTGCATAGCCCTGCTTAGCTAGAAAGACTGCGTTTCTACCTTCTCCTTCAGCTAAACAAAGTACTCGCCCTCCCTGTGGTATTCGTAAATACTCAGATCTCAAAAAATCATTTGGGTCAAATCCATAGGCAAACCCATCTTCGTTATATCTTTGATCCCACATATGTGATTATCCTCTTTTTATTGGCTAACTAATTAGTTAACGCCAAAAATATTTGGTTAACGACAATTTGTCCAATTTCATTCTCGCCACTTTTTATGCGCCCATAAGATCTTCAGTTATAACGAATAACGTCTCCATGTGCAAAATATAATGATTGTGGGAAAAACCACTCTATTTATTCTATTGCTTATTCCTCTGTATGCACTGTAACAAATTCTTTTTAGGCTATTGACTCGATTCTCGCGGCTAGGCACTGCTTTTAAAAGAATGGATTCCGGCTCAAAAGACTACCGGAATGACGAAATTTGAGTTCACGGCAGTTTTTAATGGCGCAGCCATGCTTTATGAACGAAGTGAATGCTTTTGATTTACCCGCGACTCAAAGCTCGCTATTTTTTATTACAAACTCTAAAGGACAATTGGCATGGATAGCCAATTGAGTGGTGTTTTGTCGGGAACCTATTACTTTAATAGAGAGTGCACGGCCTTAGGAGTTTATAAAAAATAGAATCAGAGCTTTGCTGGAGCGCGGCCTCTTTCTGGTTACTCTTTCTTGGCTGTTGACTAAATTTACTGGATAAATTTAGAACGCACTTTAGTGCGGCCCGAAGGGTGAAATATAGGGATGTATTTCATAACATGAGTAACTGGCTCTCACGGATGTGAGTCAAAAACGTCATGGATGACAGTGAGCAACGCGAATGCTTGGTGAACGCAGTGAATAATCTTAGTGCGCGCAGCGCAAAAGTGGCGTAGCCATGCTCTGTGCACGAAGTGCATAATCTTAGTGTGCGAAGCGTATTTTATACACCTAGCCAAACATATCTAACTGTTCATCTTTTTCTGCTCTGACTAAACGTTCAATTACTTCTGCTCTGTTACCATCTTGTCTGTCGATCCAACCAACAACTTCTGGGTGCAATCGTAAACTAATGCTTTGTTTAGGTTGGGCGATTTTTGGTCGGCCAGCTCCTTTTCTGATGCCACCATGTGTACTGTTTAACTGGGTCTTTTTATTGTTCATGTTTAACCTTAAATGTTATTTTGAATAGAGTATGCAATATTCAAAATTAAATGCAATACATTATTCAAGAATAAATGTATTCGTAAATCAAGTCTGCTGATAGACTTTATTTTTAGTGGGATAAAGTTAAAGGGACCTTGTTTATCTTTTATATGCAACTAGTGTCTAAACAAGGGATAGACAGTTTTATAAACAGTATGAGAAAATACTTCCATTGCTTTTCGACTTGTTACTCCAGTGCTTTTTTTTCGCGTTTTTTTCTAATTTTTTCGCACATTATTTATGACAATTCTTTGTCGGTGTCTAAAACAAGTCAAGTGCCTCTTTTTTATTTTAAATTTTAAGGATTATTATCATGCAAAAAATTGTCATTGTAGGCGGAGGTGCAGGTGGCTTAGAGCTAGTTAGCCGGCTAAGCAAAACCTTAGGTAAGCAAAATTTAGCCGAAATAATCTTAGTCGATAAACACCCTACTCATGTGTGGAAACCTTTATTACACGAGGTAGCTGCTGGGGTCATAGATAAAAATTCTGATGGCGTTGATTACAGTATTCATGCTGCTCGGTTGAAATATCAATTTCAATTAGGCTGTATGAGTCATATTGACCACCAGCAAAAGTTGATTACGTTAGATCCCCTCGCAGATGAAAGTGGTGAGCAGCTCTTGCCAGAAAGGCAAATATCATACGATTACCTAGTATTAGCGATTGGCAGTGTCAGTAACGATTTTGGCACCCTAGGAGTAAGTGAATTTGCATACTTCTTAGATTCGTTAACTCAAGCTGAACGTTTTCATAAAGCATTATTAAATCAATTATTAAGAATTAATCAACAGTCCGATGACAGTAAAACCTTACAAGTTGCCATAGTAGGCGGTGGCGCAACAGGAACAGAATTAGCCGCACAATTACACCATGTCGCCAATTTGGCAAGATCTTATGGTATGCCAAAAATGTCGGCTGATAGATTAAAAATTTCTATTATCGAAGCTGGTGATCGAATTCTTCCTGCCTTGCCTGAACGAATAGCCAACTCTGCTCGCGGAGCATTAAGTCAGTTGGGTATCACAGTATTAGAAGGTACAAGGGTTGCTAAGGCTCAAAAAGAAGGTTTTGTTACTAGTGATAATGAATTAATTGAGGCTGATCTCATGGTGTGGGCAGCAGGGGTAAAAGCACCAGATTTTATTCAACAACTTGGTATTTTCGAAACCAATAGAGCACAGCAAATATTAGTCACGCCACAACTCAAAAGCACAGTGGATAAATGTATTTATGTATTAGGCGATTGTTGTGGTTTTAAGCAAGAAAATGGCACTTGGGTGCCTCCCCGTGCTCAGTCAGCTCATCAAATGGCATCTACCGTTGCCACCAATATAATTAATACGTTTAAGTCTAAGCCACTTAAAGCGTTTAAATATACTGACTACGGTTCACTTGTTCATTTGAGTAAATACAGCACAGTCGGTTCTTTAATGGGCAGTTTGTCAAATAGCAGTATGTTTATTGAAGGGAGATTAGCGAGATTGGTTTATATATCTTTGTATAACATGCATCAATTCGCAGTACATGGTTGGGTAAAAGGCATTTTTGTATTGCTTAGCCGTAAAGTCAGTAATTTAGTTGGCACTAAATTAAAACTACATTAAATCTGTCTAAAAAGTATGTATTAAGTATTGGTTGTGCTGCACAACCAATACTAATTGTTAGCTATAATTTCCATAATCTCTCTAAGCCTCTGTTATTTGATTTGCTATCATTGTGAGGCTAATAATGCCAAACCCCCTATATTCTGTTGAAATTAAGTTAATTTATATCGCTGAAAAAGAATTATTTATTGAGTTATTGCAAATTTTAAGTAATATTGTGTGTAATTTATAATGAATAATGTGATTGAAATGGGTAGTAACAATAATAATACAGACAGTAAATTAATATCTGAAGAAGACACAATTTACACAAAAATATTGAATGACATAGCTAAAGGTAAATTAGTCAGCGGTGACAGGCTTGTTACCACTGCGTTAGCCAAACAATATAATACCAGCATCAACCCTGTACGAGAAGCACTGAAGCAATTACAAGGTGAAGGTTTTGTTACTATTTTGCCTAATAGTGGTTCAAGAGTAACTAAATTTGAATTTCATACCATGCGCGATGTATTCGAAATATTGCAGTTACTCGAACCTTATCTAATTGAATGGTTTATTCGTGAACATTCGGCAGAACAAATGACTGAGCTAAAAGCTATTTTAGAAGAAATGCACAACCTTTCTCCTTCTGCTTATATCCGTTATCGAGAGTTAGATGCAGATTTTCACGCTCTTATGTATAGCCATCATTATAATCAACGTGCCTTCGGTTTATGGCAAAAAAATCGATTAATGCTGCAAGCTTTCCACGCCACTCTAGGCTTTTCATCTACACGTTTTGAACAAAGTTTACTCGAACACCAAGAAATTTTGAATGGCATCGAGAAACGAGATGTAACAGCGGTGATGCGCGTGCTGGATAAACATATAGATAATAGTGGTCAATATTGGTCGAAACACTTTCGATAATTTAAGGTTTAGTCATAAATGAAAATAACAAATGTAAAAGCCTATGGCTTTTGGGCCGGCATTCGAAATGTCTGCTTAGTAAAAGTAGAAACAGACGAAGGGATATACGGCTGGGGAGAATCGGGCCTATCTGGTAGAGAAAAAGCTGTGATGGGGGCAGTAGAACATTTCAGTGAATTTTTAATTGGCCGAGATCCCACTCAAATTGGTGGTATGTGGCAAGAAATGTACCGTGGTCAATATTTTGAAGGAGGCCGCGTACTAGCCGCTGCAATTGCTGCAATAGACATTGCTTTACATGATCTAGTCGCTAAAAGTATGAATATACCTGTATATAAATTACTTGGCGGTAAACAAAGAAATAATATTCCTTTATTCGCTACCAGTGCAAAAGCGATGGGACCTGAATTAATTGATGATGTACTTCGGCTTAAAGACGATGGTTGGAACGTAATTCGTACCACTCATGGTTTAAATGGTGTAGCTGATAAACCTACTATTTTAGAGCCAACAGAAAATCTGGTATTAATTGCCAAATGGTTACGTAAATCTAGAGAAGCTTTAGGTGAAGATATTATTCTGGGCATGGATTACCACCATAGATTGTCGGTGCCTGAAGCGGTTTCCTTCATTCAACGTATGCCTAGAGGTACCTTAGATTTTATCGAAGAGCCTATTCGTGACGAATCACCTGCAGCATATCAAGCCTTGCGTCAAATGTGCGATGTACCATTTGCTATCGGTGAAGAGTTTACCAGTAAGTGGGATTTTGCCCCTTATGTTGAAAAAAATATCACAAATTTCGGCCGTGTCGATATATGTAATGCAGGTGGTTTCACCGAATCAATGAAAATTGCCGCTATGTGTGAATCACATTATATAGACATGATGCCACATAACCCACTTAGTCCAATTTGTACCGCAGCTTCCATCCATTATTGTGCAGCGATTAGCAATATGGCTTGGTTAGAATTAAACCCTTACGACGGTGATATGTCGGATTTTGATAGATATTTTATCAATCGTCCTTTAGTCAAAAATAATACATTCCAAGTCACTGACGAGCCTGGTCTTGGTGTAGATGTAAATGAACATCTCATTAAAGATCTAGATTTTAAGTATTGGGAAGCCCCTCGTTTAATTAAAAAAGATGGGTCGTACACTAATTGGTAAATTCTTTTAACTTTCATCACTCATAAATAATAAGAGCTAAAATTATGCAAACATCTGTACCAGTGCAAGAAAAGCCGACGCGCAAAAGATTTCAAATATTAAGTTTAATATTCCTTAGCGTAGTTATTAATTACATGGACCGAACTAATATCTCAGTTGCTGCGGCAGCACTTACAGATGAATTACAGCTGACATCGATTCAAATGGGCTTAATATTTTCAGCTTTTGGTTGGACCTATTCGATCTGTCAAATACCAGGCGGAATTGTCGTTGATTTTGTCAAAGCGCGAATTTTATATCCTGTTATTTTGGTTTTATGGTCAGCCGCCACCTTAGTTCAAGGTCTGGTGAGCTCATTTGGTGCCTTAATTGGTTTAAGAATGGCGATTGGTGTATTTGAGGCTCCTTCCTATCCGTGTAATAACAAAATAGTCACCAGTTGGTTTCCTGAAAATGAGCGGGCATCAGCGATTGCTATTTACACTTCTGGGCAATTTATTGGTTTAGCCTTTTTAATGCCTGTATTAGTAGTCATTCAAGATGCTTTCGGTTGGAGAGGACTGTTTATCGTGTCTGGTTTAGTTGGCTTTGTTTGGGCAGCCATTTGGTATGTATTTTATCGAGACCCAGAAGACCATAAAGGCGCTAATCAAGCTGAACTTGATCACATTAGTCAAGATGAAGTGCAAGTGGCAGAGCCTGTGGTTGAAAAAAATGAATCTAAATTAACTAAAGAAAACCTTAAGATAGTATTTTCAAACCAAAAATTATGGGGAATTTATATTGGACAATTTTGTCTAGGTGGCACCCTAATATTTTTCTTAACTTGGTTTCCTACCTACTTAGTTGAATATCGCGGCCTAAGCTTTATTAAATCTGGTTTTCTTGCGTCAATCCCCTTTATTGCAGCATTTTGTGGGGTGTTAATCTCTGGATTTTTCTCTGATTTCTTAGTTCGAAAAGGGGTATCGAAAGAAGTGTCACGTAAAACCCCTATGATTATTGGCATGTTGTTATCTATGTTTATTATTGGCGCAAACTATACTGACGACACTACCTTAATCATTACATTTTTATCTATCGCATTTTTTGGTAATGGCTTGTCGTCTATCGCTTGGATATTTGTTTCTCTATTGGCCCCTAAGCAACTTATTGGTTTAGTCGGTGGTTGTATGAATGCCGTCGGTAGTTTAGCCGGTGTAATTGTTCCTGTTGTGATTGGGTTTTTAGTGACTGACGGAGATTTCCGCCCTGCACTATTCTTTATTGCTTCTTTAGCTTGTATTGGCTTTTGTTCTTATTTGTTCCTAGTGGGCAAAATTGAACGTGTGGTTTTACCTGGTGATAAAAAAGAAGCGTAACTGTAGCTAAACAAATATTATTTTATAGCCGTATTAGCTTAGCTTTAATACGGCTTTTTTACATTTGCTTAATAAGGATCCAAAAAAATGAAAAAAATACTCCTAGCAATGATTGTGGCTATCAGCGGTTGCCAAGCAGATAACATTACCCATAACACTTATGTTGTTTTACCTGAAACCAGTAAAACAGTTGGTTTTGTCGAAATATTTGATGATCAAGCTTTACAGTATATTAATAAAGATACGCGTATCAGTATTCGTGGCGAAGGGTTTACTTGGATAGAAGGGCCGACTTGGATAGAGGATGGACAGTACTTAATATTTTCTGATATTCCCAATAACAAAATTTTAAAATACGATCCTAAAGCAGGCACTAGTTTATATATGGCGAATCCAGGTTATAACACTGCAGAATCAGGCACAGGTGGTGGTTCGAATGGTTTATTAATCAATAATCAAAAGCAGCTAGTATTAATGCAACAAGGTGCTAGGCAAATTTCGATTATGGATGCCCCCACATCTGCGCCAAAACACAAATTCACAAAACTGGTGTCACACTATGGAGATAAACGTTTAAACAGTCCCAATGATTTGGTTCAACACAGCAATGGCGATATCTACTTTACTGATCCTACCTACGGCTTGAACAAAACCGATCCTGACAGAATGCAACAATTGCCCTTCAGTGGTATATATCGCCTAACAGAAGCTGGCGAATTAACTTTACTTGATGATCAACTGACCTTCCCAAATGGTATTGGTTTATCACCAGATGAAAAAACTTTATACGTAGCTGTTTCGGATGCAAAAGATCAGCATTGGGTTGCCTATGATGTGAATACGCATGGCAATGTCGAAAACAAGCGACGTTTTTATGATGCTAACCATCTGGCTGGTACTGCAGGTCATAAAGGTGGCGCTGATGGCTTAGCCGTACATTCTAGTGGTGTCATATTCGCTACCGGCCCAGGTGGCGTTTGGTTGCTAACGCCTGAGGCTAAACTTTTAGCTATTATTAGGACCGGCGAAAATACATCAAATTGTGCTTTAACCACTAATGAAGATTATTTGTTTATCTCGGCTGATGATTATTTGATGAGTGTTCCGCTTAAAACCCGTTAATATAAAAGGCTGATATAGCGGTTATATCGGCCTTTACTTTTATTCAATGATATAGGCAACGAGTGACAACCCAGCAAAAATAATAGGTTGATGAATTAAATATATCACTAAAGAATGCTTACCCAATAAAGCCAAAAATTCAGTATATTTGTTTGCTGGTGCAGACAATTTAAATATTTGCTTATGCATCACAAAAATCCCTAATAACACCACCCCAAACCATGGAATAAAACTAGCTAAATCAACAGTTCGTTTAGGGATACCTAAATTTTCAACACTCCACAGCCAGATATTATTCATACTGATAAAATCAAAGGCATACCCTAGTATGATTAAAGTACCGATAACAGCGCTTATGTGAGGGATACGGACAAATAATACAGAGAGTAATAGCGAAACAGTTATGAGGTGAATAATGCCAAAATACACCCAAGAGTTCGGATACATATACAAACTACTGATAGATATAAATATAGATACAGCTAAAAGCTTACCGATGGCAAAAAATAACTTTCTAAAATTTATCTGCTGATGGTATGCCAAATAACTGCTCATGCCGACAGCCAATAAAAAACAACTCACAATGACAGCTCTGAAGGTCCTCCACTCTATATCGACGCCTGTATTATACTGAGCCCAACCAAATGTCACGAGATCATAACCAAAGTGAAAAATAATCATCAATACAATAGCAATTCCTCTAAGTGCATCGAGTTCGAATATTCTTTTAGTGTGTTTAGTTTTCATTATTTAATTTAGCGATGATTTATTTTTGATTGTCTTTAAGCCATTCATTTAATAGCTTAATTTGTCCACATTTATAAGCCGCGTAGGTTATGCGTAACGAGTTGGTTAAAATTTCACTGTCTGTCCAATTCGTCTTATCAGCTATTTCTTGATAACATTTCATGGCCTCAGGGGTAACATATCCCCTAACCTGTTTTTTACCATTTTCTTTTTGTCTTTCTCTAAAACGTTTTTGTTTTTCGGCATTAGCGCTACGTTTTGTTTTAATTGTGCTAGTCAATGTGTAACCTTTTTAAACTAATTGCATAAAAAATGAAAATAATCACTGTTCAGAGTTGTCTAGCGTACAAGTGTTCGCTAAATTACCCCTCAAGATTATTAACATAAGTATATAGAATGACAATACAACAAAATAGCTTTACTAAAGAAGAACTTTTAGCCTGTAGCCGTGGAGAGTTATTTGGACCTGGAAACAGCCAATTACCTGCACCAAATATGTTAATGATGGATCGGGTTGTTGAAATTCATGAAACAGGTGGCGAGCATGATAAAGGGTATATTATTGCTGAATTAGATATCACACCTGATTTATGGTTTTTTGATTGCCACTTTCCAGGTGATCCTGTTATGCCAGGCTGTTTAGGTCTTGATGCAATGTGGCAACTTGTTGGTTTCTTTTTAGGTTGGTGCGGAGGTCCAGGTAAAGGACGTGCATTAGGTGTGGGTGAAGTAAAATTCACTGGGCAAATTTTACCTACAGCGAAAAAAGTGACATACCGTATTGATATGAAACGTGTAATTAAACGTAAACTCTATATGGGCTTAGGTGATGGTTCAGTCGCAGTAGACGGACGTATTATCTATCAAGCTAAAGATTTGAAAGTAGGTTTGTTCCAAGATACCAGTAAGTTTTAACACCCTTCTTTGTTTAGTAAAAAAGCCCCATTTGGGGCTTTTTTTATCTGCTGATGAGGCCGGTGTGTCTATCACCTATGGCTTCTCGCCACCCTCCTAACCATTCAGAACGAGCGCCTGAAGCTTGAAATGGACAATTGTCTTTTGATCTACCTGTAATACCTGCTTGATAACCTTTTGAATGAGCTCGAGAGAGCTTGTCTCTTTTTTGTCTTTTCATTAAGTTTCCTCTTTTCTATTGCAAATGATCTGTGGTTAAGTAAACCACGTAATAGAGATAGTGGATCAGCCTATTTGGTTCAATAGCAAATAGTGACTTTATTTATTGACTTTATTTAACTTATTGAATGGATGTTTTTTTTTGGTATAAACCGTTTTTGTATAAAAAACCGTTTTTGTAATAAAATTGTAATATAGAAATGGAAGCGGTATTTTACATAAAATAAACCCCGCAAGTTAGCGGGGGGTTATTATAAAAAGACGAGATTATAATTCTATTAAGATGATTTTTTAAAGCGTCTAAAACCAAGTGATAAAATCGAAAACGGCACAAACCAAAAGGCGCTCGCACCTTGCCTTTTTTGAGGCTTATCAATATCAGATGGTTCACACTCTTCCTCTGCCCATCCTTGAATAGGCTCAAGTTTAACAGTAAGCAATTCCACTACATAACCATTTTGTGTAGCAAAAGCTCGGAAAGAAAAATTATTAAGTACATAAGTAGTATCTGTATTATCTTCAAAGGTATGAGGAAAATGGTAAAAACTTCCTTGCCCTCTGCCTACTGCTAATTTGACTATTCGAGCATACTTTCAATTTCGTCCCACCTTTCATAAGACTGAGTAAGCTGAGTTTCAGCTTCTGTCAATTCAGAAAGTAATGAAGCGGTCTCTAACTCATCTTGCTTGAAAAATTCAGGATCATTTACTTGCCCTTGCAATTGTTTAACCTGATTCTCAAGTGTTTCGATTTTTAAAGGTAACGATTCTAATTCAAGTTGTAACTTATATGAGAGTTTTTTGCTTTTAGTTTCAGATGGTGCTTTATTCTTAGAACCTTTATTACTAGATTTTGTTTCAGTATTTGACTTCTTACTTGCGGCTAATTGTTGATACCAATTATTAATGTCGGTACAGCCACCAACAAATTCCTTAATTACACCATTACCTTCAAAGTAGAAACTACTAGTCACGACATTATCGACAAATTCCCTATCATGGCTAACTAATATCACTGTGCCAGGATAATTAGAAATTGTATCTTCTAATAACTCTAAGGTTTCTACATCTAGGTCATTGGTTGGCTCATCGAGTATTAATAAGTTGCTGGGTCTGAGCATTAATTTTGCTAATAACAAACGATTTTTTTCACCACCAGAAAGAGACTTAACAGGAGAGTT
The DNA here is from genome assembly GCF_009796765.1 of Paraglaciecola sp. L3A3. Classification (NCBI taxonomy): domain Bacteria; kingdom Pseudomonadati; phylum Pseudomonadota; class Gammaproteobacteria; order Alteromonadales; family Alteromonadaceae; genus Paraglaciecola; species Paraglaciecola sp. L3A3. The sequence goes on along the minus strand of NZ_CP047023.1, from coordinate 2,486,757 downwards.
AACACGCTCTGGAGTAAACAAATAGTCTTGTAAGTAACTCATAACGTGTCTAGTTTTATCATTGATAGTTACTTCACGTTTACCGTCAGCAATAGTATCGATTACGCGTAACTCACCATCTAGTTGGTCTCTATGCTGGTCAAAGTAGGCTACTTCTAGGTTTGCGCCAGATTTAACCGTACCAGAGGTCGGTTGTAATTGGCCCAGCAATAATTTGATTAAGGTACTCTTACCACAGCCATTTCCACCCACTAACGCCAGTTTTTCACCACGCATTATGGTGCAGGTTAACGATTCAGCAATCAGTTTATCGCCAATAACGTAATGTAAATCTTCTGTCTCGAAAATAATTTTTCCAGACGATTTAGCTTCACTAACACTGACTTTTGCTTTGCCTAACTTATTAGCACGTTGCGAATGCTCTAAACGTAGCGCCTTTAAAGCGCGTACCCTACCCTCATTTCTAGTACGTCTGGCTTTCACTCCTTGACGTATCCAAGTTTCTTCAATACTTAATTTTTTATCAAATAAAGCATTCTGTGCTTCTTCAACTTCTAAATCATGGGTTTTTTGATCAAGATATTCTTGATAGTTACCTGGGTAACTCACTAAGCTACCACGGTCTAAATCAATGATCCTACTGGCTACCTTTCTAATGAATGCCCTATCATGACTAACAAACACTACTGCACCATCATAATTACTAACGGCTTCTTCAAGCCATTTAATCATATCAATATCAAGGTGGTTGGTAGGCTCATCTAGTAATAATATATCTGGATCACTGGCCATGGCTCTGGCTAAGGCAGCCTTTCTTCGCCATCCGCCGGATAAATTACTAAGTTGCTGATTTGGATCCAGCTGTAGTTTGGTTAACACTTGTTGGATACGTTGTTCAAATTGCCAGCCATTATGATGATCAATGTAATTCTGCAAAGTTTCCAATTTATTCATATTGGCTTCTGAAGGATCTTCTGCTACTAAATCGGCTTGATGAAAATAGTCTTTTAAATAGGTCCCGACTTCAGCTAACCCTTCGGCAACATAGTCGAACAAGCTACTTTCAACACTGGCTGGCGGATCTTGTGGTAAACGAGAGATTTTAACATCGCTATTCACCATACGTTGACCATCATCTAGCTTGATTTCTCCTTCAATAACTTTTAATAAGGTGGATTTACCACAACCGTTACGTCCTACAAGACACAGCCTTTCTCCAGGATGGATTACTAATTCGATACCGTTTAATAAAGGGGGATGTCCTAATATAATACTGGCATTTTTTAACTGCATTAAACTCAAAATATAAACTCTCTTAATTTAGAAGAATCAAATGGCCAAGATAATTCTTGTTTAATATCTTCTCTATATATGACAGGAATACGTGCGCCATATAGGTGATATAACTCAGTAGACGATTTAACATCTACTTTCCTTAATTTAATAGACCTGTCATTAATCTGTTCGATTAAAGTTTCTGCTTCGTCGCACAAACAACAGTCTTTTCCAGAATATAAAATTAATTCCATAGCATTATTCTTTGGTGAATAACCAGCAATGGTGAATTTTTGGATTTCTTTGAAAATCTTCAGGCAAAGTTTGTTTGGATATATTTTTGATACTCAAACCTAATGCTTGTATAGCCACTTCATCTAATTTAAATTGGCGCAGGTTATTCGAAAATATAATCTCACCTTTAGCATTTAAACAACTAACGGCATCAGTTAACAATGCTACATGGTCTCTCTGTACATCCCATGTGTCTTCCATTCGTTTAGAATTAGAAAAAGAAGGTGGATCGATAAACATTAAATCATATTGGCTTCTGTTACGTTTTAACCAAGTTAAACAATCAGCCTGGATAAATTCATAAGCACCTTTTAAATGATTACAAATAAAGTTGTCTTTTGCCCAGTCTATGTAGGTATTAGACATATCCACTGTGGTAACTGATTTAGCGCCACCTAAAGCAGCATGTACCGAAACACTTCCTGTATAAGCAAACAAATTAAGTACATCTTTAGATTTGGCTTTTTGCTGAACAAGTTGTCTAGTTATTCGATGATCTAAAAATAAACCTGTATCTAAATAATCATGTAAATTGACTAACAATTTAGCGCCATTCTCAAATACTTCTAAACGCTCTTTACGTTCAGACACTCTTTGGTATTGGTTTTTACCTTTTTGTTGCTCACGTACTTTTAGGATGATTTTATCGCTAGGTAGACCTGTCACTTGCGCTAAAGATTGCATCACTTCGTTGATTCGTCTTTTAGCCTTATGTTCTGGGACATCTTTAGGGGCTGAATATTCTTGCACCACAAGATGGCCAGGATAATGATCAATGGCAACATTATACTCAGGTAAGTCAGCATCATAAATACGGTAACAATTAGTATTTTGATTTTTTAGCCACTTATTAGCTTTTTGCAAATTTTTGCTAAAACGATTAATAAAATCGTTAGTCAGTGGTTTGATTTCTCGAATTTGGCAATTCTTTTCATCTAATTCAAAATTAACCAACAAACAGTCAAGTTTACCGTTCATCAGTTTGTATTCTTTTTTAGCGGTTAACTTCATTTCACGTAATAAACTACGATCTGAAGTAAGCAGGGACACAAACCAATTTTTATATTCAAGTTTTAACCAAGTACCCCATTTTTGAAAAATCGGCGTTAACTGTTGTACTTCACTCAAACGTTCGCCATAAGGGGGATTACTGACTAGATAACCAACAGAGTTTTCTTCTGATTTGAGTTCACAAGCATTTTGTTGAATGAATTGAATATACTGGTCAACACCTGCTGTTCGAGCATTTTCTTTGGCTATCGACAAAACCGCACCATCTATATCACTAGCGGTAATTTTGCATTCAGGTTCAACTCTTTGTTGTTCAGCTTCTAAGCTTAAATTTTGCCATAACTCGGCATCATGTACTTTCCAACTATCAAAGCCCCAACTGGTTCGTTTTAAACCTGGCGCCATGTTAGCCGCTATCATGGCACCTTCGATGGCAATGGTACCTGCACCACACATAGGATCTAATAAAGGAGCGGCTGTATTTTTTGTCCAACCACTTCTGATTAACATGGCACTTGCTAAATGTTCTTTGACAGGTGCCAGTCCCGTTTTCAGACGATAGTTCCTTTGGTGCAGACTCTGCCCACTGAGATCTAAATAAATACCTAAGATACTGCGCCACATGCGGGCTTGAATTTTTATATTAGGAGATATTTTACTAACAGAGGGTCTTTCATCAAAAAAGGTCGAAAATTGGTCGACTATGGCATCTTTTACTTTCAATCCGCCAAACTGAGTATTATTGATACTCTGGTTAGTACCATTAAAATCAACCATAAAAGTATCTTTAATAGCAAACTGGGTGGGCCAATTAACTTGATCGGTAATTTTATAAACGTCTTCAGCCTCGTTCACTTCACCTTCAGCTAGTTTGACTAATACTCGGTTGGCTAATCTAGACCACAGACAAACTTTATATGCGTCAACTAACTCTCCGCTGAATATCACTTGTCCTGGTTTATTTTTCAGTGCCACATCAGGACATATGCTTGCAACCTCTTCTAACAGAAGTGCATCTAACCCTTTGGAGGTGGTAATTAAAAATTCAAACATAGTAATACTCGCAGCTAAAAACGGCCGCGATTATACGGTAATTGCACAGTAAGCGCATGTTTATTCGGTTTTTCTTTTGATTTTTTAAGCTGTGAGTTGATCGCATTCGCCAAGCAAAAATGGTTCGAGTCTGGTTTTAGCCACTTTTATTAATTCAAAACGGCTTAAAGCTTTCTTTTCTGTCAGTAATAAACGGCTAGAAATTAGCATACAAGTGGCTAATTGTTGTTCTTCTATCAACACTAAGACTATGCCTTCACCTAATTGGTTGGTCAGTCTAGATAATCTATGATGCACCCCAAAGTTTTCGACTTCTGAGAAAAACCAACTTTTCGGTGAAATCGGTTTATGAAATTGAATGGCGGCAGTGGCATTAATTAATATATGAGTAAGCTGAGCTTCCGAAAAATTAGCAGCACAATTTATCAGACTATTTAACAAAGAAAGATAACACTCTGTATCTTGCAAACTAAATAGTTGTTTCTCGTTTGGCATGTTAACAATCTGTTTTTCACCAAATGCAGTTGTGCATTGCCACTCAGATCCCATAGACAACATAAGTTGACTATTTTCAGTAAACCAAAACCAATTGGACATGGGCTGCAACATAACGCTCAACAAATCATATAGAGAAAATCTTACCTAAAAACCTACCATAAGTTGCTAGGTAAGACGCGTTTAATTCACATATTTATTTAGTCTAAAACGATCAGATCAATGCAGGATCATTATATAAAATCTACGATCTCCTTGATCAATTTCGGCCCCTTGTAGATCAATGAAGAATAAATTTGGATCAGCTTGGATCCAGAGTTGATCCTATCCTTTGCTGTGGATCCGGAGTGAATACCCCCTACCCCTATAACCGGCATTCTACCTGCTATATGATCATTTATTTTGCTTACAACGGCTTGGCTTTTAGCTGTCAACACTGCACCACTTAAGCCCCCTGCTTCATTTGCATATTGCTGCCCTTTAACTTGATCTCTGTCCAAAGTTGTATTGGTTGCGATAACGCCATCGATCCCTGAGTTGATCAAACAATCGCAGGTGTTAATAATTTCTTCATCAGTTAGATCGGGAGCGATCTTCACTAGGATCGGCACATACTTTTTATGCTTAATTTGCAGGATGTTTTGTTCATTTTTTAAACCGGCTAATAAAGTTTCTAATGCTTTACCGTGTTGTAAATTTCTTAAACCAGGCGTGTTAGGTGAAGAAATATTTACCGTGACATAACTGGCATATTGATAAACCTTGTTTAAACAAATTAAGTAATCGTCTAAGGCGTTTTCTTCTGGCGTATCTTTATTTTTTCCAATATTAATTCCTAACACACCTGTGTATTTTGCCCGTTTAACATTATCAACTAAGTTATCTACGCCTTTATTATTAAAGCCCATCCGATTGATAATCGCCTGCCCTTCAGGTAAACGAAACATTCTAGGTTTTTCATTTCCTGGCTGTGGTTTAGGGGTGACAGTGCCAATCTCTATAAAGCCAAATCCCATAGCGGAAAATGCGTCAATACATTCTCCATTTTTGTCTAAGCCCGCCGCTAAACCCACAGGGTTCTTAAAGGTTATTCCAAATACTTCAACAGGTTTATCTGGAATATCTTGTTTATAAATACAATTTAGAAAGTTGTGTTGGGTCCGCCTTAACCAGTTTATGGAAAAATCGTGACTCCATTCGGCGTCTTGTGTGAATAATAATTTTTGAATTACGGAGTACATATAATTTCCTTAAAAAAAAGCCCTGGTTAATACCAGGGCTGTATAAATATTTATTTTTTTCAGTGATTAGCACTAATGCTAAGCAACATTAATTGTCTAAGGGCCACTGAAAATTTTGCAAACTCATGAGTTGTACTGGTTTTGAACTCTGACATCATATGATACCAGCGTTCGAGTAAAGTTTGATTATTGTCCATCCAATTTTTTAATATGGCTTCTGCATCTTGGTTCTTAGCACACGATGCTAACATGACTGCAGCGAGGGATCTTTGTTGCCAAACGAGTTCTTCGCGATACGAAGCCCTAGCTAATGCTTGCCAATGATTATTGACGGTTTGTTTGTCGATTTGTTCTAAAAACCAATGTAATTCAAGCTCTGAGCCTAGTTTAAAGTACAAACTTGATACCAATTTTATATCGCGTTTTTCTGTTTCAGCAAGTTGTGCTAAATCCATACAAGAGAACATATTGCTTAAGGATGCCACTTTGAAAGCAATTTTCTTTGGCACACCTTGTTTGACTAATGTTGCACAAGACGCTTCAAGTTGTTGATATTCAGCTTCCACTAAGTATTGTTTAATATTTTTACAAAGATCATTAAATGAAGCTCGGTAACTATCAATCGATGTTTTTATATCTAAATTTTTATTACCATGTCTAAGATACCAGTGTGATGCTCTACGTAAAGTGCGTCGCATCACATTTAACATATTCAATTGAACCTCAGATGGAATTTGATTATCAAGTGATTGCACCTCAGTCCATAAGTATTCCATAGCAAAAATCCCTTTCACCGCGACATAACTATTAGCAATTTCTGCGACACTTGCCCCCGTTTCTTCTTTAATTCTAAAAACATAATTCATACCCATATCATTAATAATATTATTGGTTAATTTTGTCGCTATAATTTCACTTCTAAGTGGATGATTTTGCATTTGTGCAGAAAATTGTGTTTGTAACCTTTTTGGGAAGGCATTGATTAATAACTTGCCATGATACGGATTGTCGGTAATTTCAGGCGTATTAAATTGTTGTTTCATGACCATTTTACCGTAAGCAATTAACACTGATAATTCAGGACGAGTTAACCCTTTATTCTTAACAAGACGTTCTGAAATTTCATCATCATTAGGAATGAACTCTAATTCTCGATTTAAGTATCCTTCTTTCTCTAAAGCCTGAATGAATCTAAGTTGTTCTTTTAATTGTGCAACCCCTCCTAATTCAGAAATAGAAATGGATTCTGTTTGACGATAACAATCTTGGATCACTAAATCCCCAACTTCTTCGGTCATCTCATATAAAAAGTTGTTTCTTTGTTTATTAGTTAAATCCCCAGCACTGACTAAAGAATTAAGCAAAATTTTGATATTCACTTCATTATCTGAACAATCGACACCACCAACGTTATCAATAAAGTCAGTATTGATTCGGCCACAGTTATTGGCATATTCAATTCGACCTAATTGGGTTGTGCCTAAGTTACCGCCTTCACCAATTATTTTCGCTTGTAACTGATTACCATTAACACGGACATCATCGTTAGCTCTATCACCTACTTGTGCATGAGATTCTTTTGTACTCTTAACATAAGTACCAATCCCACCATTCCAAATTAAATCTATTGGCATTTGCAGTACGTGATGAATTAGTTCATTTGGGGTCATAGTTTGCTGTTTAGTGGACAAACATTTTTTCATTTCGGTTGAAAGATGAATAGATTTAGCTGAACGATTAAAAACGCCTCCACCTCCTGAAATAAGAGACGTATCATAGTCCGCCCAACCTAGAGATGGATTGGCAAATAAACGTTTACGTTCTTTGTAACTGCTTTTAACATCTGGACTGGGATCAAAGAAAATATGTAAGTGGTTAAAAGCACACACTAGTTGCGTGTGTTTGGATAACAACATGCCATTACCAAATACATCACCCGCCATGTCACCAATGGCGACACAAGTAAACTCAGTGGTTTGACAATTTTTACCTAATTCTCGGAAATGCCGTTTCACTGACTCCCATGCACCTCTGGCTGTGATCCCCATTTTTTTATGGTCATAACCAATACTACCGCCAGAAGCAAAAGCATCGCCTAACCAAAAATTAAACTCAGCAGAAATACTGTTCGCAATATCCGAAAAAGTGGCAGTACCTTTATCGGCAGCTACCACCAAATATGCATCATCGTCATCCAAACGAACTACATCTTTTGGATACACAACTTTGCCATCAATAATATTATCTGTAATATCTAACAGACTTCGAATAAATATCTTATAACACTCTTGGCCTTCAGTTTGAAATGCATCACGGCCTTGATCTATTGGCAACTTTTTACAAACAAATCCACCTTTAGCTCCCACTGGCACAATCACAGTATTTTTTACTTGCTGAGCTTTAACTAAACCTAATACTTCAGTTCGAAAATCTTCTTGTCTATCAGACCAACGTAAGCCACCTCGTGCAACTTTTCCGCCCCGTAAATGAACCCCTTCGATTCTTGGCGAATAAACAAATATTTCATACTTTGGCTTAGGCAATGGCATATCTGGTATAAGTTCTGGATAAAGTTTGTATGAAACGTACGGCTTGTCTTGGTTATTTTCATCTTTTTGAAAAAAGTTAGTTCTTAGTGTGGCGAGTATCAAATCTAAATAACGACGAATAATTCTATCGTCATCTAAATTTGAAACATTATCTAACTGGGTTTTAATATCAGTCAATATTGTCTCTTCCACTTTTGGGTTAGCTTGAATGGTTGGATTAAACTTTTGAATAAATAAACTGGTCAACTTAGTCGCAATAGCCGGATAATTCGACAAAGTATTGGCAATATAGTCTCGACTAAAAGAACTACCAATTTGACGCATATATTTTGCGTATGAACGTAATATTGTCACATTACGACCAGTTAAACCGCCAGCCAGCACTAAACGATTAAATGGGTCATCTTCCAGCTCGCCATACCAAACCTGAGAAAAGGCAGTTTGAAAAAGTGATTGCGCCTGAGCTAAATCCATATCATTACTGCTGTGATGTAACATAGAAAAATCCATAATCCAGTTAACATTACCTTCCGATGGACTGATTTTATATGGACTTTCGTCTATCACCCTTAAACCAAAATTTTCTAACATGGGTAAAACAGCTGACAGATGAATAGGTTCCTTTTTATGAAAAAGTTTTAATTTGACAACCTTGCTATTGGCCCCTTCTTCTTGAGGTCTATAAAACAGCATATCTAGGGTATGTTCACTGTCTAATTGTTCTAACTTATCAATATCAACTAAGGCCACACTAGGTAAATTGCTTTCTTTGTAACTGCTTGAAAATGCGTTGATATATTTTTGTTCAAGCTTTTTACCTTTAGCTTCTCCATGATTCAATCGAATAGTGGCTTGTAATTGGTCTTCCCAATTTTTATTCAGCTCTATGATGTTTCTTTCAATTTCCTTCACATTATATTCCGCATTATTGTTTTTAACCCTGACAATATAGTGAGTTCTGGCATACACAGATTCAGAAAAATAAGTAGTAAATTCAACTTCTTGCTCACTAGAAAAAGATTTTTGTAGTAACTTTTGCGTGTCTTTTCTAAGTTGTGTGTTGTAACGCTCTCTTGGCACAAAAATCATACAAGATAGAAACCGCCCGAACACGTCTTTGCGCACAAATAATCTAGATATTCCCCGTTCTTGCATTTGAAAAATACCGAGAATAATTTGAGCCAATTCTGGCACACTGCCCTGTAACAATTCATCTCTAGGGTAAGTTTCAATAATGTTTAAAAAGGCTTTATGTCCATGTGATCCCGGTTCAAACCCCGACTGTTTGGCAATGGCATCGATTTTTTCCTTTAGAATAGGCAGTTGCGCAGCACTACTGTTATAGAAGGATGCGGAATATAGGCCGATAAATCTGTCTTCACCGACTACATTACCTTTATCGTCAAAGCGTTTAATACCGATATAATCTAAATATGCAGGACGATGAACCCTTGATCGAGAATTAGTCTTAGTCAACATTAATGGGTTAACACTTAGCGCTTCTTCTCTAGCTGAAGTCGCAATATTTGATAACACTCTTTGTCTGTCCGTTTGCGAATTTTTCATCAATCCCAAACTTGATTTATTATCGGCCACCCAGCGATAGTCGCCTTTAATACCAATAACACTATAAGAGCGATATCCCATCAAAGTGAAGTTATGATCATTTAACCAAGTTAAAAATTTTTTTGTTTGCGTTTTTTGTGCAGCAGAAATAATTTTGGCGTTATTATCAAACTCATCAATAATTGACGTTAGTTTTTTACTAATCAATTTCCAATCTTGCACCGCTAAAAAGACATCATTTACCACAGAGGTTAATTCAGAGCTCAGATTTTCTAAAGCTTTGTTGGATGTCTGTCTATCAACCTCAATCAAAAATACCGTTTGTTTAACTAAAGTTTTCACGTCGGTAGATGCTGTTGCAAATGACATAAACCTTTGGTCACTATCTCGGATTAAACCAATTGGACTATGCAACAATAAATGAGCAGTTATGCCTTGAGAATTCAAAGCCATTCGCACTGAATCCACTAAAAAAGGAATATCAGGTACAATTATCTCGACAATTGTATGGGTAGATTGCCAACCATGTTTACTGATTTCAGGATTAAAAGCCCTAATAAATGGCTTGTCTCCTTGATAGTTAACAAATTGATTCCAGAGGCTTAAAGTGGCGCCATATAGATCACTGACATTTCTATCCTCTAAATCATCATTAGAGATATTATTAAATAAAATTTTTGAAAAATTAGTAATTGGCTCAACTTGCTCTGCTGCCACTTTTTTAAGTATTAATTTACACACATTTTCTAAAAGTACTGAGTTTTGATTATTTACAACTGTCATATAGTTACTCACCCCAAATTTGCTTATTGTTTGAGAAATTTTTGGAATAGTTAGTTATTAATCAACACTGATCAATAACTAATAGACTAGTCAAAATACTGAGATATATACAGTTTTTGCTATTTATATGAGAAGACAATTGACTGAGTGTCGATATTTCACTCAGTCAAAAGTTAATTTGATATTTTTTCGAAACTTTGTAATTTATTGTTGTTATCAACCACTAATCTAAAACGACCTTTTATCCCAGTAGGACTAACAAAAGGTCGTAAATTTAACACTGGTAATTGAATACGTTTACCATTGTCATCCGTCATAATGACAGTATTAACTCCAGGCTGATAAAACTGTTCACAGAAGTCATACTTAATTGAGAGTGTAAAATAATAACTGTGCATACTTATTAGTCACCTAAAGGTAAACTCTTGGTGATTTTTTCGTACAAATCTTTACTTAACCCTTTTGTGTTTCCTATACGCATCAATTGATGCTGCATCATTTCTTGACGTTGGGGATCAACCTTTTGCCATTGTATTAGTGGAGTGATAATCCTTGAAGCAACTTGCGGATTAATATCATTCAGTTTAATCAAATAATCAGCCACAAATTTATAGCCACTTCCATCTTTATTATGAAAACCAGAAACATTATAAAAAGCAAAACTGCCCACTAGAGCTCTTACTCTATTTGGGTTATGAATAGTATATTGCTGGTGAGCCATTAACATTTCTAGACGAGATAATATATCTTCACGGTCGGTATTAGCGTGTAAAGCAAACCATTTATCTAAAACGAGAGGATCTTTTTGCCACTTAGTTTCAAATGCTGTCATTAAACGTTCAAAAGTAGCTAAATCACCGTTTTGAGCTGCTGCTAAGGCACCTAAGGTATCTGTCATATTATCAGCAGTAGCAAATTGTTTTTCCAATAACTGCTGTACATTTTTATGTTCTGAAATAGCCAAATATTTTAAAACTAAATTAGACATCTTACGTTGTTTTACTTGCTCAATAGTATATTGGTAACGCTCTGGGCAATAACTTGTATATATAGCAAACCATTGTTGCTGAAATTTACTCGCTATCGCCGCGAGTAATATTTTACGAGACGATGCCAAAACATCGATATCGACCGCATTCACCTGCTGGAACAGAGTCTCGAAACTGGGAATAGTTAATATCTCTGTTTTTAAAGCTAAATCAAGTGTGTTGTCGGCCAACACATCACTAAATACTGCTAAAGTATTGTTAATCTTAAATTGTTGTTCACTTTCGGTTAATTTGGCTAGGCTATGAATACAATTACTAAATAGTCTTTGACTGGCATCCCAACGAGTAAAGTCGTCTGGGGAGTACAAGACAATTTTGGCTAAGTCGCTTTCGTTGTAATTATAATTTAATCTGACAGGCGCAGTAAAATTATGTAATAAAGACGGAACAGGTTTGGCTGTTAAATTGTTTATTTTATAACTTTGTTTCTGTTCGGTTAATTCTATAATTTGTTCGGTATTCCCCCCATCAAATGGGATGAGTGTGCCATCAGTATTTAATAAACTGAATTGAATGGGTAACAACAAATTTTGTTTGTTAACTTGATCAAAAGTAGCTTCTGTTTTCTGTGAAAAATGTATTTCATAACTCCCAGTAACAGATTCAAAACTATCATCAACTTCTATCAGAGGCGTCCCCGATTGACTGTACCAAAGGGTAAACTGAGATAAATCTTTGTCGTTTGCATCTTGCATGGCTTGCACAAAATCATCACAGGTGACAGCTTGACCATCAAACCGCTGAAAATAGAGATCCATACCTTTTCGAAAGCCATCTTTGCCTAATAAGGTATGCATCATACGGATAACTTCCGCTCCCTTGTCGTAAACAGTGACGGTGTAAAAATTATTCATTTCAATCACTTCATCTGGACGAATAGGATGAGACATAGCACTGGCGTCTTCAGCGAATTGATGTTCTCTGATTATTCTTACGTTTTTAATACGATTGACAACCGGAGATGACATGTCAGCACTAAATTGTTGATCACGGAAAACTGTTAACCCTTCCTTCAGACTTAACTGAAACCAGTCTCTACATGTCACCCGATTTCCGGTCCAATTATGAAAATATTCATGACCAATAACCGCTTCAATATTAAAATAATCTTCGTCTGTTGCTGATTCAGCATTGGCCAAAACAAATTTACTATTAAAAACGTTTAGTCCTTTATTTTCCATTGCGCCCATATTAAAAAAATCTACGGCCACTATCATATAAATATCTAAATCGTATTCTAAACCAAATTCTGATTCATCCCAGGCCATAGACTTTTTGAGTGATTCAAGGGCATGATAACCACGTTCAGCCATACCTTTATCGACAAATAATTGAAGGGCAATATCGCGGCCTGATTGGGTAACAAACTGATCTTCTAATAAATCGAAATCACCTGCCACTAGGGCAAATAAATAACAGGGTTTGTTAAAGGGATCAGACCATTTGACCCAATGTTTATTATGAGCTAGGTCTCCAGAGTCAACTTTATTACCATTAGATAATAAAAATGGAAACGCAGTTTTATCTGCAACAATGGTCACATCAAAGGCCGCTAAAACATCTGGTCTATCTAAGAAATACGTGATTTTTCTAAAACCTTCTGCTTCACATTGTGTGCAAAAAGCACCTGCAGATAAATACAAACCTTCTAAACTTGAGTTATCTTGGGGATTGACAGAGTTTGTTATGGCTAAAGTGAACTCATTTGCTAAGGTATTCACTGTTAATGATGTTTCATCTGTTTGATAATCTGTAAACGGTTGATCATCCAATAAAACAGTTAGCAATTTGATATCTTCTCCATCTAGAACCAAAGGTCGGTCGTGTTGACCATTTCTAGTCACAACTATTCTATTTAAAACCTGCGTATTAGTGGCGTCTAACTGAAATTTTAAGGATACTTTTGTAATATAGAAATCAGGCTGTAAATAATCAGCCCTACGTTTTACCGCTGGATTTGTTGTTACCATTGTTTACTAGAACCTTGTGATGAAGATAATCAATATTATTTAACAGCTAATTCAGTTTTATCTAGCTGTTCAGTTAAGTGTTTTGGGATAGGTACTCGCAATATTTTTATGCCTAAATAGGCATAAATAATAGCCAGTACCGGGTTAATCAGATTAAAGAAAGTATAAAAAATATAATCAAGAGGGTTCACGCCTAATACTCCATGCATGTATACACCGCAGGTGTTCCAGGGTATTAAAGGTGATGTTAAAGTTCCTCCATCTTCTAAACTACGAGAAAGATTAAGTTGATGCAATCCTCGTTTTTCAAATTCATTCTTATACATACGACCTGGCATAACAATCGCAATATATTGATCGGCAGTAATAATATTAGTACCTATACAGGTAAGTATGGTGCGTGTGATCATATCGCCTGCTGATTTTGCGCCCGATAAAAAGGCCTTAACCGCTCGTTTAAGTAACCCTACTTTTTCAAGTACCGCACCAAAGGTCATAGCGCACATTATTAACCAAATAGTATTTAACATGCTCGACATGCCACCTCGGCTCAGCAGACTGTTTAAAGTATCACTAGGAGTAGAAAAAGACACACCATCAAACAGAGCAGTCCATACCACCACAATTGAAGCTTTAGTTGTATCTACATTGTCTTCAGCTAGTCTTAAAATTGCTTCAGGTTGAAATATCAACGCCCAAATCGCACCTAGTAAGGCTCCTATAGAGACAGCTGGAAACGCTGGAACTTTTTTTATAGCCAGAGTTAATAACACAAATAAAGGAATTAACATTTCAATTCCAAGATTAAATTCTGCTGCTAATAAGGTTTGCATTTCTAAAATTTTACTGCCGGAATCAATAGGTGAAGAGCCATAGCCTATAATTACAAACAACACTAAAGTGATTAAAATACTAGGGATGGTTGTCCACAACATATACTGAATATGTTCAAATAAATTAGTTCCTGCGATAGCTGGGGCTAGGTTAGTGGTTTCAGATAAAGGAGATATTTTGTCACCAAAATATGCGCCAGAAACAACCGCTCCAGCAGTAATGACCTCAGACATTCCCATGCCAATCGAGACGCCCATGAGGGCGACTCCCACTGTTGCCGCTGTGGTCCAAGAGCTGCCGATACTCATAGCTACAACAGCACAAATTAAACAGCTTGCGCTATAAAACAGAGATGGATTTAATAAATCTAAACCATAATATATAAGAGTGGGAACTGTGCCGGCCAACATCCAAGTACCGATCAATGAACCGACCGCTAACAAGATTAGTATTGCACCTAAAGAACGAGATATACCTTGAATAATGCCTTCTTCAATAGTTTCCCAACTATAACCATTCTTCATTCCAATTAAAGCCGCTATGCCCATAGCAACTAATAGTGCAATTTGGTTAGGCCCAAAAGAAGAATTATCTGCAAAAAGATAAACCGAACCACCCAGCAGCGAGATCAAAATAACGATAGGAATAACGGCGTCTAATAAGGAAGCTTCTTTAATTATTTTTTTATTCGTCATTCTTTTTACCCATTAGACATTTTTATTATTTACAAAAAGAACATTAGTAAGATAACCACAGGACAGACAAACTTTACGTACCAAGGCCAAATTTTCCAAAATAGTCCTTGTTCGACATTTTCACTGCCGTGTTTAATTTCAGCTAAAATTTCGTTTCTTTTCCATACCCAACCGGCAAAAATACACAAAACAAGGCCTAATAAAGGTTGGCTATATTTAGTCGTTAAATCGATAACTAAGCCGAATAAACTTTCCATGTTAAAAGCAATAGTCGAGCTAATAGAAAAGATTATTAAAGTCAGTAACCAAACTGCTTTTGTACGACTGACTCCTTTACTCTCAACAACATAGGCAACAGGCACTTCAAGCATAGAAATAGATGAAGTTAATGCAGCAATCATCATCAAAGCAAAAAAAACAAAAGCAACATAAACACCTATTTGCCCCATACTTGCAAATAATGATGGCAATACCGCAAAAATAAGGTTTGGCCCTTCAATTAAAGCCCCCTCATCTGTAAAAATTTCGATACCGTTATGTAAAGCGACATACATAGCAGGAATAATCAACATTCCAGCTAACACAGCAACACCTATGTCGACCAAAGCGACAGAAGCTCCCAAGCTTGGTAAATTTTCTTTTTTACTGACATAAGAGCCGTACACCAACATAGTCCCTACCCCTAAGGACATAGAGAAAAAGGCTTGGCCCATAGCGTTAATTAATAATTCAGGATCTAGCAATAAACTAAAATCAGGTAATAAGTAAACATTCCAACCTTTGGCAGCGCCATCTAGGCTAGAAACATAGATAATTAAAATTGCGATGAGAATAAACAAAGCCGGCATTAATCTAACAGACCATTTTTCTATACCTTTTGTCACTCCACCTGTGACAATAAATGCCGTTAAACAAAGGAATATTCCACTAAAAATGATGTCTCTAGGTAAAGATGAAGTAACTAGCCAATCTGACCAAGTTTGTTGGCTAGATAAGTCAGTTATCGTCTGAATAAAGTGTGCCAACATCCAGCCTGCCACTAATGCATAAAAAGATAAAATTAGCGAAACGGTAACAAAACCCCACACCCCTACAGCTTTACCAAACACATTACCTGAAATTTTGCCCAAGGCATCAACCATATTTGCACGTGTGGCTCGGCCGATAATCAACTCAGCCATAAGTACAGGATAAGCCAACATAAAAGCGAGAACCATATAAGCAAAGACAAATGCAGCCCCGCCATTACTTGCTACTTGTGTTGGGAACCCCCAAATATTACCTAAACCAACAGCGGATCCAGCTGCAGCCAGGACAAAACCGATACGAGAGGAAAACTCACCACGTGTATTCATATGTGGACCCTAGGTATTATTATTGGCGTAAAAGTAGAAAAAGGGCTATCTAAAATAGCCCTAATAATTTATTGATGATTCTTACTGTTGATTGCGTATTTTCCTGCTGCTAACACATCATAAGTAATGTTTGCAGCTTCATCTAAGAAAGGATCTAACTCTTCAAGTTCTTTTTCAATTTCGTCAGGAATATCATCTAATTTTTCTAGTTTAGGTAAACCTAGCTTGACTAACCTTTGATTAACCCGAATTAGATTACGCTGCTCATTTTCAGTTTTTTCTTTTAATCGCTCGGACTCTACTAGAGAAATAGTTTTGTCTTCTTTTTTACTTTTATAGCGAACGATATCTTCATAGATATAATTAAATTCAGTTTTAACACGCTCATCATGCAATGCTGTTAACTTACTAATGATATCGCCACTTTCACCAAAGGTTGTATAGTTTTCACGTCTAATACTATCCCAAGGTAAGGCGTTTTCTTCCTGACTTTCGCCCCAATCTTTATGATCGATAACGGATGGGAATAAAATATCAGGTATTACCCCTTTATGTTGAGTGCTACCGCCATTGATTCGATAAAATTTAGCGATCGTAAATTGCACACTGCCTAATGGATTTTCGTACAAATCATAAATTCGACCTAAAGGTCTGTGTTGTTGGACAGTGCCTTTACCAAAGGTTTGTTCGCCTAAAATCAAACCACGATTATAATCTTGCATAGCTGCCGCAAATATTTCAGAGGCAGAAGCACTATAACGGTCCACTAAGACAGTTAAAGGCCCATCATAATAAACTTTACCGTCTATATCTTTTTCTACACGAATTCGCCCTGCTCCATCGCGAATTTGTACCACAGGACCTCGGTCGATAAATAAACCAGATAATAAAGTGGCTTCAGTTAACGAACCTCCTCCATTACCTCTTAAATCGACTATCAAACCTTGTACATTTTGCTCTTTCAGGCTGGTAATTTCTTCTATTACATCTTTATGTAAATTATTGTAAAAAGAAGGAATAGTAATAACGCCTAATTTACGATCTTTATTCACCCCATCTTTAGGAATGTAAACTTCAGATTTTGCTTTTCTATCTTCTAGTTTAATTTTATCGCGGGTTAAAGTCACAATCTCAGGCACTGTAGATTCAGATGTACCTTTTACCACTTGTAATTTAACTATACTGCCCTTGGGACCTTTAATAAGTTCTACAACTTCATCCAAACGCCAGCCAATAACATCTACAAATTCTTCATCATCTTGAGCGACACCAACAATTTTGTCTTCTGGTTTAATTTTACCTGAAGTTTCAGCTGGCCCACCAGGCACTACACTTCGAATTACAGTAAAATCATCTTCACTTAATAAAACGGCACCTATACCTTCAAAAGAAAGGTTCATCTCCATTTTAAAACGTTCAGCGTTTCTAGGAGATAAATAACTGGTATGTGCTTCAATACTGCGAGCAAACGAATGCATCACCGTCTGGAATACATCTTCACTGGTTGATTGAGTTAAACGTTTAATACCACGTTTATATCGTTTAGTTAATAATTCTTGAGTTTTAGTCCAATCCTTACCGGCTAATTTTAAATTTAGTGCGTCATACTTAACTCTTTGTCGCCAAAGCTCATCTAATTCAGCTTGGTTTTTTGCCCAAGGAGCATCTTCTCGGTCGTAAATAAACTTGTCATTTTTAACTTCAAAATTAAATTCTTTATCAAGTAGAGTTAAGGCATATTCGTAACGCTGTTCTCGTCTTTGCAAGCTAAGTTGATAAATTTCATAAGCAATGGCTAAATTGCCGCGCTCAATTGCATCATCAAATTTATCTTTGTATTTTGAAAAACTAGCAATATCTTCCGCGGTAAAAACATTTCGATTGAAATCTAAAGACCGTAGAAAGCGATGAAAAATTTTATCTGACAAGGCATCATTAAGCTCAATTTGCTTGTAATGGGACCGCAGAAACTGTGACGAAATCCTTTTTGCCGCAGCAACATGTTGTGACTCTTGCTTCAGTACAGGCAATTCATCACTGCTGTTACTATTTTCTATAGCGATCGAACCAGTACTTGCTAAAAGTATGGCTGAAAGCACTGATGTGCGAATTGAGCTAATCATATATTTACCTCTTTGAACGAGCTAACCTTAAGTTTTCTAATTTAACTTTGACAATCATTCCACTATCTAGTTGCACTTGTACGTCATCTTTCGATACATCCGTGATAGTGGCTGGCATAGGTGTTTTACCTATTTTTACGGTTACCGCTGTGCCAGGTTTAACATCTTCGTCAGTAAGTTTTTCAGCTGGGGGCAGTTTTACTTTAGGCTGTTCTTTTTTAGCTGGGACTGGTTTTTTGTTTGTTTTAAATTTAGGTATATCTTTGGGCTTAGCCTTTTTATTAGCGTCAGCTTGTTCTTTGCGTTTTGCCGCTACTTTAGCCTTACTTTCATCAAGTTGCTTTTTCGCATGCTCAACATGTTCTTCTTCAATAACTGCTACACCTTTACCATCTAGGTCCACACGTTCAGCACCAGTTTTGATACTATGTAAATAGCGCCAACTGTTAGTGTAATGACGCAATGACGAACGTAATAAGGTTTTACTTACCCGCTCCTCACCTTCTAGGCGCTCAGCTAAATCTTGAAAAATACCAATTTTTAGAGGTTTCGCATCACCTTTATTGCTAAAGCAAGCAGGAAAGCTTTCTACTAAAAAATTGATGACTTCTTTACTGTTTGAAAATTTTTGTGGAGTGTCCATTTATTCTTCTAGTTACATTGTTAACGAGGTTCTTGGTGCTCATCATCCCAAGTTGCTAGAAGTTGGTCAACCCAGTCGTACAAATCATCTTCATCTATATCGAGTAAATGGCTATCTTCTCGCCAATTTTCCCAAATATATTGGATCATGTGCTCTAAATTAGTGGGTTTTATATCTTCATCAGCTTTATCATAAAGCATGTGCAGTATAATATTTAACCGATCACAAGCTTCTTCTGCCCTATTATCCCAAAAATCCATATCTTCTACTGTGGCTAATGCAACATGAATATCAATTAAACTTTTCATTCAACAATTTTCCTTACTAGATATACTTTGTACAAAAATATTCACAATATTTATTAATCCAATTTTATCTTCATGGTCAAATCGAGCAATAATTGGGCTATCCAGATCTAATACTCCGATTATTTTGCCGTCTTTCTCAATAGGTATTACTATTTCAGAATTTGATTGTGCATCACAAGCAATGTGCCCTGCGAATTGATGTACATCATTAATCAATTGAATTGAATTTTCAGAAACAGCCGTACCACAGACACCTTTTCCGATTGGAATACGAATACAAGCTGGTTTACCTTGAAATGGTCCTAATACCAGTTGTTGGTCTCTAACAAGGTAAAAACCAGCCCAATTTACATCCTTTAGACCCCAATACAAAAGTGCACTCAGGTTTGCCATATTAGCAATTTGATCTGTTTCACCAGCAACTAATGCTGCGGCTTGTGAGGACATTTCAGCATAAAGTTGCTGCTTTGTATGATTCATAAGGTTTTAGTATTCCAAATACATTAATCGACTAAAGAAAAAATCACATTTACCCTAGCTTGGGTTGAGACTTCACCAGGTTGATAACTGGATGCCTTAAATGAACGCAACTCATCCATTACAACTGGAGTTGCTCTACCAACGGATTGTTCAGATATGGATATGACTTTACCAATTTTCAAGCCTAAAGCCTTAGTCATATCCTTTGCACGGTCTTTAGCGTTAATTAGAGATAGTTCTAAAGCTTTATTGTAATTATCTGCACTTTTACTATCTGATGAATTAAAGCTATCTATCCTTGAAATTCCTATTTTCAATAAAGCATCAATAGCATCGTCATACTGTTGAATATCATCTAAGGTAATATTGATTTTACGGGTTAAGCTAAAACCTTTTTGCACATTTTGTTTGTTTTCGTATTCTATCCAAGGATTAAAGCGAACTTGCAATGATTGAATGGCTCGTTTGTCGACACCAATAGTCATTAAGGTATTCACTGCTTCTGTAGTCTTAGCAATAATGATTTTATTTAGATTTGCTGCTTCTCGACCTTTTTCTTCTATATGTACAGAAAAACTAAAAAGATCAGGTGTACTTACCACACTCCCAGCACCTGATACAGATATACTGCGTACGTCACTAGCAGGCTCAGCCATAACTTCGAATACAAAAAATAAAGAAAATATAATAGTTAAATTTACAACACGCATAATGACATCCTTAAAAAATTTGAGTAGCTATGATATTAGTTTTAGCTGAACAGGCCCTTAACAATTTGTAACTCAATAGTGAGCAATAAAACCAAAATCAAAGTAAAAATGAATCAATTTTGTATTGTTAAATTAAGCATAAATTTTTCAGGATTTTGTTTAAATAACTGGATACAAGATAGACATATACAGCTTTTATCAACGGTTTTATGTGGGACTAATTTAACTAATTCAGCAGGTACTTGAACATCAAAACACCAACAGGTTAAAGTCACGCCTGCTGAAGCCGAACAATTATTATATGTATGACAAAAAGGGCAAACCAATGGCTCATTTGTCGTTGATTTTAGCAATTTTTTTCCTTACAAAACTTGATAGCAACCAATCTATAAATGTTTAATAAATAATATATATTCCACTTATTAGACATGTTCTATTTTTAGTTTAAAATTTAATATCTTTGTAATCTGATTAAGTTAGCGCAAGGCTCGATACACAGAGCCATTTCCCTAAGCCCGGACTAGCAATATAGATCGGGCATTTTTTGAATTCAATCGACTAAACGTATTAAGCCTTCTTGCATGGTCGAGGCGACAAGTTTTCCTGCCGTATTAAAGAATTGTCCTTTAACCAGCCCTCTGGCACTTCCTGTAAAGGGACTTTCTACGCTGTATAATAACCATTCATCAAAATTAAAAGGATGATGAAACCACATAGAGTGGTCAATAGTCGCTATACGTAAATTTTGATCTCGAATCGATACCCCATGCGGCTGCAAACAAGTGGCAAGAAAATGATAATCAGATGCATAAGCTAACATTTCTTGGTTTAAACTGATGTTAGCGCCTAATACTTCTTGGGACTTCATCCAAATGTAACGCTTAGGCTCCTGTACTTTTGGTTGCATTGGGTCAATAGCCTGCACAGTTCTGGTATCAACAGGCTTGTGGTAATCCATAGCTTTTTGTAAACGGTGAGGTAATTCAGCTTTTATTCTTTCAAAATAGTTTAGATCTGAATCTAACGAATCAGGTGGAGGAACATCAGGCATTTTTGCATCTTGATGGGTTAAGCCTATTTCTGGCTTTTGAAACGAGCCAGTCATATAGAATATAACTTTTGAATTTTGTATTGCTTTTACTCGCCGCGTGGAAAAGCTTTTCCCATCTCGGACATTTTCCACATCAAATTCAACAGGCTGATTAGCATCACCTGGCAGCAAAAAATAACTATGGAATGAATGGGCGACTCTATCATTTTCAACAGTCAATTTGGCAGCAGCCAAAGCTTGGCCAAGCACCTGCCCACCAAATAAAGCACGAAACCCAAGATCCCAACTTTGACCTTTGTATAGACCAGGCTTTAATTGCTCTAAGGTTAATAAATCGACAAGTTTTATTTCTGACATATAATTTCACTTCTTCTTGTTACATTACCCAACTAGGTAAGGACTACTTTTCTTCAATTAACCAATTGATTGAAAATGACGCATCAGAATGAGTTCCTAATTTAGGGGTAACATCTACCAGTGCCTCGTTCAATTGTTTATCTAATTGCCAAGGTGCGTTAATAATAACTAGTCCGGAACCATACATACCTTCAGCATGCTCCTCATTAGTCACGCGTAACTCTACTTGTAATAGGTTTTTAAACTCTTGATGACTTAAAGAGTCAAGCATAGCTTGGCTTTTACCTTGTTTACTTATGGCTGATTCAAAACTTTCACTGGCTTTGTTACGATCTTTTATTAACGGATACCAAATCGCAAAAATAGCAGTATTCCATCGTTTATATGTTTTTATGACGGTATCAACAACTTGTTCATATTCAGATGATGACTCGTAAGGAGGGTCAATAAGTACTAAACCTCTTTTCATTTCTGGCGGAGTAAGAGCTAATAAACCTTCAAAACCATCTCTGTGATGAACCGAAATATTTTTACCATTAATATTACTTTTAAGATTGCTAACTTCTTGTTTATTCCATTCCATCAGTACAATCTTGTCTTGTTCACGGAGTAAACTCTTAGCTATTTCTGGGGAACCTGGGTATTGATTAAATTGCTTATAAGCAGCAATTAATTTTAAATATTTATCTAATTGTGGATGATTGCTTTGCAAATCATGTAAACGAGAAATCCCCTGCTCGAACTCTTTAGTTTTTAGTGATTCATTAGAATTAAGTTTGTATACCCCTGCTCCACTATGAGTATCAAAATATATAAAACCTTTATCTTTTTCTTTAAGTTTCTCTAAAATAAAAATTTGGCATAGATGCTTTAACACATCCCCATGATTGCCGGCATGAAAACTATGACGATAACTGAACAAACTAGACTCCTATTACTCTTTTTTGTGCCGTGAATAATCTTAAATAGATAGGTTTTACTGAATGAATAACGCATTGACATCTGGTAATACCAGACCTTGTTATTTTAAACTAAATGTATGGAAATAACACAAAGTAACTAAAATTATTTTGAATAAAAAAAACCCCGTCATTTGACGAGGTTTTATTTAGCAAGAACTAATATTAAAAGGAGTAAGTGGCCTTAGCATAATAAAAACCACCATTGTAATCGAATGGTCCACTTTCATAATACTTGCCACTTACTACACCATAAGCACCGCCTTGCTGCAGTTTTTGTGCTTCTTGATCTAGGATGTTGTTAGCACCAATCGACAAAGTAATACTATCGTTCACAAAATAACTAACTTCGGCATCTAAAGTGACTGAAGAACCAGCTGTTTCAGACCAGCCATAAGAGCTAAACTCATCTGGTTCATCAGCATGTGTAGCAAACCATTCACCAAAGTAATTTGCTCTGACAAACATACTAACTTGATCCCAGCTCTGGGCTACAGTAAAGGTTCCACGATGTTCTGGGATCCCTTCTTCTAAACGCCTAATTTTAAAACCGGTAGTAAATTGTCCCGGATCCACAACTTCGGTAGAATTATAGTTATAAGCAAGGCTAAATTTAGTACTGCCGTTAAACAAATCCATACCATAATTTGCCACTACATCAACACCTTGAGTGCTGGTATCAAAATCGTTTGCAAAGAATGTGATTTTTCCTCCCAATAACAACTCAGGGCTTGGATAGATTCCTTGCAAGGCAGTCACATCTGCTTGAGTGATATCAATTTTATCTGTTTGAGCAATTCGATTCTCTACATCTATTGAATAAGCATCAACAGTCATGAAGAAGTCACCATTTTGGTAGACTAAACCAAGGGCAAAGCTTTCTGATTCTTCAGGGTTAAGTGATACGCCACCTTTAAGTGCTGACACTGGGTGTGTGGGAGGGAAAGTTGCAGATTGCACCAGTTCTCCACTTACCAGAGAGGTTTGTGTATTGACCACATTCTCTTGTCCCACTGTAGGCGCTCTGAAGCCTGTACTATGTGAAGCCCTAACAGATATTTCATCAGTAATTGAATATTGAGCTGTTATCTTATAGTTAGTCGTGTTGCCGAATGACGAAAAGTCTTCATAACGCAACGCAGCACCTAATAAAAAGTCCTCTGTGATATACGCTTCAACATCTAAATAAGCGGCAATACTTTGGCGCTTATTTATACCCTGTGCTTCAGGAGAAAAACCTGCAAACCCATGAGAGCCAACGCTGAAACCTTGTGATGCTAATGGCCCTTGTTTCCATGATGCTTCTTCACCAGAAACAATCTCAAAACTTTCTTGACGCCATTCTAATCCAGAAGCAACATTTACTGGTTCGTATAAACCTAAATCAACGCTTTTAACTAGATCAGCATTAAATGCTTTTTCAAGTTGAATATAACTTCCTGCTTCAAATGCGTTATCAATAGGTTGATTAGAGCCCATTGAAGGGTTAACTGTATTAATTAAAGTATAAGTTGATTTATTTCGTCCAAATGAACCACTCAAATCAAATAGAGCTCCGTCTAATACACCACCTTTGATTTCGCCCTTGGTACCCATGGTCAAAGACGTGTCATTGATTTCGCCGGTAAATTGTGGCGTGTATCCACCAGGATATAATTCGTTAAAGGCCCAACAATCTGGATTATTGGCAACTGATGTGTAATCAGCTGTATTTAAAATATTATCTACAGATGTACCATTTACGTAATCAACTAAAGTTACATCAGTAGGACAATTGCCCGTACCGTTACTTGTCATATCGCCAACAAGCCATATTTTACGTGTAGGATCAAATTCTCCATCTGAATCTTTATCCCAGTCATAATCATAAACATCTTTTGAAAAGACGCCTGCTCTATCTTGAGGGTTACGATAATAATAACCTCCAGTTGCCACTCTATCGGAGTAATTACCAAACATGTAGAACTCTTTGTCGTCGCCGAGATCTAATTTCACATTACCAAATAAAGTGAGGTCATCGTCAATTTCAGGATTACCCCAAGTTTGGGCTGGAGAATTAATTGACATATTACCTGCATCAGCTAATCCCTGGGCATCGGGACGTTGTACACTTCGGCTTGTGGCATCAACAGTTTTATATTGAAAACTTAAATTAAGGCTACCGTCCTTAGTGAAAGGTAAACCAACATTACCATCAACAACTAGTTGATCACCGTCGCCTTCATAATATTCACCATGTCTGACTGATAACGAACCACCATCTGCATCATCTCTTAATACAAAGTTCATCACCCCAGCAATTGCATCAGACCCATACTGAGCAGCAGCTCCATCACGTAAAACTTCAACTTGTTTCAATGCAGAACTCGGTATAACAGAAATGTCAGGTCCTTGAGCACCGTCATTTACACCGCCACCCTGAAAGGCAATAACAGATGCACGATGGCGTCTTTTACCATTTAATAAAATAAGTGTTGAATCTGAAGATAAACCACGTAGGTTCACAGGTCGAATAAATGACGCGGCATCCGAAATAGGTTGTTGCCTTACATTAAAAGACGGGATAGCCGCTTGTAGTTGATCAAGTAAATCTGATGATGCATTTTTGCCTAGTTCATCTGAACCAATAATATCAACAGGAACAGGAGATTCAGCGACTGAGCGTGGAGCTGCACGAGAGCCAACAACTGCAATTTTCTCTATGTTATCTGTATCTGATTTTTGTTGTGCGATAACAGAGGTTGCGGCAACTGAACTGACTGCAGCAGATGCAGCAATGATGTATCGAACACTTTTGGCTAGTGTTGTCATAGTTGTATTCATATTTGTGAATTCCCAATTGTATTTATATAAAAAGCATGTAACCCAATTTTAAAATAGCCTAAATTATTAGGCTATTTTAAAAAACAATATTCTAGTATTAGATCTACGCTGTAAAGCTCTTGCATTATATTTATAGTTAAAAATTAATAATTTGCGAATAAAACAAAAATTAATTTTAGCAACAAGATATTATTATATTGCCATGAATAACTATCAAGTTAATTTAGACTTTAGGCTATATAGGTAAATATTTTATTGCAAATATTGAGATGGGGTTTGGTAAAAATGAAAAAACCAGCACTAGGCTGGTTTTTATAAATAGAAATATTTATCTAAATAAAGTTTGAGTTTTCCCCCAAACTTTTACTAAAGCAGTTTCTAAAGCAACACTTGCTGCAAAACCAAATTTTTCTGCAATGTTCTTTTTAATACTATATTTTACTGAGAATATTTTATTAGTCTCATTCAATGTTAACAAATAATCATCAGAGGTTTGAATCGTATCGACCAGTCCTAATTCCTTAGCTTTACTCCCATACCAGTATTCTCCGGTTGCCACTTTATTAATGTCTAGTTCAGGCCTATGTTCTGCCACAAATCCTTTAAACATTTGATGTACATCTTCTAATTCTTCACGGAATTTTTCTCTTCCCTGGTCATTATTCTCACCAAACATGGTCAAAGTACGTTTAAATTCGCCGGCTGTATGTTGTTCAAAATCAATATTAGATTTTTTTAACAACTTATTAAAATTAGGTAATTGAGCTATTACACCAATAGAGCCAATAATTGCAAACTTAGCCGCAAGCACTTGGTCTGCTACACAAGCCATCATATAACCACCACTCGCCGCTACTTTGTCTACTGCAACGGTTAGTTTAATATTTTTGTCTCTAATTCTTTGTAACTGTGATGCCGCAAGACCATATCCATGAACAACACCGCCGCCACTTTCTAATCTAACTAATACTTGATCTTCAGGCTTAGCGATAGTTAATACAGTCGTGACTTCTTCACGCAAATTATCAACTTCATGAGCATCCATAGAACCATTAAAATCGATGACAAACACTTGTCCTTTGATCTCTTTAGAATCTTTATTTTCTTGTTTGACTCGCTTTTTCTTGTCTTTATTAAATTGTTTAAGTTGCTCTTTGGTTAATAATAACTGGCGGGCATGATTTGCTATTTCTTCTAATCGATCAGAAATAGAAGTTATTTCTAAGTTTCCTTTTCCATGTTTTTGTTTGCTAGCTAAACTAATGATGCCACCAACAACCAATAAAATTGCTACGACTATTGTCACTGCTTTAGCAATAAACAATCCGTATTCGTATAAAAATTCCAATCTACTCTACTCCTCAATAACGGTTTGTTTATCAATGGGGACAAAAATATAAAAAAAAAGCCAGAAACAAGTCTGGCTTTAATTAAATTGTCTAGTTATGTCAGTAACTATTAATTTTCAATCACTGAGGCATCAGTAATCACAACACCCTGCCCTTGTAAAGTAAAGAAAGAGACCATTTGACTATGCATCTCAGAAGTTGCAGCTGCACTAGCTGTAGGGGTAAACAAAGAGAAATGGTCGCCTGTTATAAAACGCACTACACCACCTTTATCAGCAGAACTTGACAGTTTTTCTAAACCAATCAAGTCAGCTAAGGGTTGTCCACCAATTAAAGGTAATGAGGTAACCACAGGATTAACTTGATCGCTAAGTGCAGTGCTACCATCATCATTCACTCCTCCACCAACTGATAATTGAGTCAATACAGCTGTAGTTTCACCTAATGTTGCAGCATATGAAATAGGGTCAGCCGAGTCTAATACCGTTTGAGCAGCAAAATTGAATTGGGCGAATCCAGCTTCAATAGGCGCCAATTGCTCAGGAGTAAGGCTTGCCATAAATTGGGTAAAAGCTGGGCGAATAGCAAACTCTTTCTCTACCCCGTTAGTAGAGGCATATTGTTCAACAAAAGCAGCGAAGGTTTCTGATGTTTCAGCCAACAATGAGCCTTTAATTAATGGCCCGAAATCAGGAGACTCCAAAATAAAGGAAGGTATACCACCAGCTGGAACATTGAGTACAGCACTAGTGAAAGAATACATGTCATCAAAGGGTGCCATTTCTCCTTCGAGGGAACTATTAGCTGTAGCAATTGCTACAGAACCAGTGATAGAACCTAAACTATGAGCCACAAAGTGAACTTTACTAGTATCTAGGTCAACCAACTGTGTCTCGTCAACTATAGAGTTTAAAGATAAACGTAAGCCCATAATATCAGCACTACTTTGTCTAGAGTTATCTCTAGCGGTCAATAAACTCGCAAAGTTCAAAAAGTCAGATATAGAAGTCAAACTTATTTTAGTTAAGGTACCATCTGGCCCTATCATTCCACGATCACCATGTAACGGATGATCAATCGCTACTGAAGCAAAACCAGCCAACGACAAAGTGGCACTTAACGCCAATACATCTTTTCTATTGCCTGTAATACCATGTGAAAAGAGAACAACTGGCCAACCTGACTCTGGTTTTTGTTGCGCAATAACTGCGCCACCTGTTGCCGCAGAAACTGTGGCAATCACACTTTCATTGGGTACAGTAATAAACACATCTATAGATTCAGTACCCGCTTCATTGTATCCAGTATCAGGATCATCTGTTTGACGACCTTTAGCCAAGGGAAGTGGGTTAAATTGGGTTAAGTTCCTAGGATCAGAAAGGCCTAAACTTGTTAAGTCCAAATCAAATAATTGATTGTCAGATGCCAATTGACACAAATCATTATTTGGACCAACCTGTCCAGCCTGTAACAAACCACCAATAGTTTCTTGGCCCAATAATCTTAACGTTGCACCACTTGTACATGCCGCTTGCCACCACCCTGTAGTTGGTGCATCGGGTTCTAAGTAATAGGGTAAATTTACTTTTCCAGACACTATGCTAGTGGCACAAAACGGTCCTGCGACGGCAAAAGTATCAACAGCTATTTGAAACAATGGAGATTCTGGTTCTGCTAGGGTAGCCAATAAACTTGCACAGCTGTTTAATCCAACCGAAGCAAGGTCGGCTAATTGTGTCTCAGTTAATAAAACAGGCGCCATTAATTCAAATGCATTAGTGGACTCTGATGCTTGTGTCACTATGCTGGGAAGATAAGCCCGTGCGGCTTGTTGTGCTGCAACCGCATCACCGCTACTTGATAACACTTGCTGAAAAACGCTAGCAAATGGTGCAATATTGAGTTTTTTGATTGAACTTAAGACATCTCCAGTAGATTGAGTAGAAAAGTACGCAGCATAAGATAACTCTTCTCTTTCTACATCAACTGTATCTAACACGTCTACCATATAATTTACTATTTTTTGTAACGGTATTAATGCCTCAACGCCAACTTGGTTTGTGTTGATATTTTGACGCATTAAATCCCAAGTACCTGAACCTTTTACTGGGCGACCAGTCAGATCTTTTAAAGACTCGGTAACGACTAATAAATGACCTTGTCCAGCATTTAATACCTTCAATGGTATTAAATTAATTGTATCGGTACCTGCAGTATACGAAGTGACATAATCAACACCATAAACTAATTGGCGACCTAACTCGCAAGGCACACCTGGTGTTTGAAATTCGGCGGCAATAGCCTGGCATTCTGTACTTGTGCCTAATAAAGCCTGTGTTGCTTCAAATAATTTTATAGAGTCACCATTTACTGTGGCAGGATCTATATCCATACCTTCTGGTGTCTCAACCCGAATAACCATAGGTTGATGCACCGACCACCCATCTAAAGCACTTAGGGTATGACTCGGGTTACCAGCATCAAAGGTATCAGTACCTTCGGTATTTAGCGTAAAATCAAAAAATGAATTACCTGCTGCAGGTAACATTAATAAGTCATTCGGTACATTTAAATCAGATGTGGCTGGATTAAAAACCACTCTCACAAATGGCTTTTCTGCCTCTGAATTGTCAGGTTCGGTAAATATTGGATCATCTTTACGACTATCACTTCCACCACAAGCTGTGATTCCGAGCGCACATAATATCCCTATACTGAGTAAAGCTTTCTTCATATTTGCCTCTCTTAAATTCTCTAATTAACTATTATTTGACTATTTTTAATTCTTATTCTTCTAAGCAAAAAATTTACCAACAAGTACAAATATCACTTATTTTGATAAATAATAAATTTAACTTAAGCAAATCCCGTTATTTCATGCACTTACGTATGATATTATTCAATTACTTTAAATTGACCTTATTTACTATGCTAAATTATTTACCAAAAGAACACTATTTAGATAAAAAAATTACTCTTATTACTGGCGCTGGTGATGGGATCGGCAAACAAGTCGCTTTGGAATACGCTAAATATGGGGCAACTGTCATACTTTTAGGTAAGACAGTTAAAAAACTGGAAAAAGTGTATGACCAAATAATTGCAGCAGGCGGCAATGAACCTGCGATAGTGCCCCTTGATTTAAAAGGGGCAACAGCACAACATTATAAAGATATGGCAAGCACAATAGTCGACCAATTTGGTCACTTAGACGGTCTAGTACATAATGCAAGTTTTGTTGGCCATTTAGGGCCTTTTTCACAGGTGTCTGAAGCAGACTGGCATGCAGTATTTCAAGTTAATATACACAGTCAATTTTTAATGACACAAGCTTTATTACCTGTTTTAAAGAAAGCTAATCAAGCTTCTGTGGTATTTACTACCTCAAGTTTAGGCTTAAAAGGCAAAGCTTATTGGGGTCCCTACTCTATCTCTAAATTTGCCACTCAAGGAATGATGCAAGTGTTAGCTGACGAATATGAAAATAGTAATATTCGTTTTAATTGTATTAATCCGGGACCCACTCGCACAAACATGCGTACCGTAGCATTTCCTGGCGAAGATGCGAGCAAACTCAAAACCCCAGCAGAAGTGATGACCCCCTATATTTACTTAATGGATAACTTTACCAGTAAAGATAATGGCCAAACTTTTCATGCACAAGACCAACCATAAGATCAAAAAAAAGGCGCTTAATAAATTAAGCGCCTTAGTAAACTAAAAAATATCTATTTAGCAGAATTTGCCCATGTATCCCTAAGACCTACTGTTCTGTTAAAAACAAGATTGTCGTTACTACTATCTTTATCTTTGCAAAAGTAGCCCGTTCTTTCGAACTGGATCGGACAATTGACTTCCGCTGCAGCTAAACTGGGTTCAACCATACCTTTTTTGATCACAAAAGAATCAGCATTGATACATGCGGTAAAGTCTTCTTCGGCTGCAGGATTAGGCACATTAAATAAACGATCGTATAAACGTATTTCTGCAGGTTTACCTTGAGTTGCAGAAACCCAATGAATCACACCTTTTACTTTTCTGCCATCACTAGGGTCTTTGCCTAACGTCTCTTTATCATAACTACAAAATATTGTAGTTATTTCGCCGTTACTATCTTTTTCGACCCGCTCAGCTTTAATCACGTAAGCATTTCTTAGACGTACTTCTTTACCTAACACTAAACGTTTGAATTTTTTATTGGCTTGTTCTTTAAAATCTTCTTTTTCAATATAGATTTCTTTAGTAAAGGGTATGCTTCGGCTGCCTTTAGTTTCATCTGTAGGATGATTCGGTGCAGAAAGTACTTCGTCAGCACCATCAAAATTTTCCAGCACTATTTTAAGAGGCTCAAGAACAGCCATAGCACGATTAGCGTCGGCGTTTAATTCTTCACGAAGGCATGCCTCTAACATAGACATTTCAACCATATTGTCCATTTTAGTGACACCAATACGTTGGCAAAATTCTTTTATAGAAGCAGGGGTATAGCCCCGTCGACGTAAACCAGAAATGGTTGGCATTCTGGGATCATCCCAGCCTGTCACATGATTTTCTTCAACTAGCTGTATTAATTTACGTTTACTCAATACTGTATATTCAAGATTTAATCTTGAAAATTCATATTGGTGAGGCTCAGAGTCTATAGTGATATTGCTGATGACCCAATCATACAAACGACGATTATCTTGAAATTCTAAAGTACATAAAGAATGGGTCACCCCTTCAATGGCATCAGAAATACAATGGGTAAAATCGTACATAGGGTATATACACCATTTATCGCCTGTTTGGTGATGATTAGCAAATCTAACACGATAAAGTGCAGGATCACGCATACACATAAACGGTGAACCCATATCAATTTTAGCTCTTAGCAGGCATTCCCCTTCTTTAAATTCACCCGCTTTCATTTTTTCGAATAAAGCTAAATTTTCAGCAACACTAGTATCCCGGTATGGACTATTCTGCCCAGGACTTTTAAGCGTACCACGCATTTCACGCATTGTTTCTTGATTAGAGAAATCCACATAAGCTAAACCTTTATTAATCAGTTCAACAGCAAAAGTATAAAGTTGATCAAAATAGTTAGATGAATAACGTACATCACCATTCCATTTAAAACCTAACCACGTCACATCTTGTTGTATCGCATTAACGTAATCTATATCTTCTTTTTCTGGGTTTGTATCATCAAATCGTAAGTTACATTGTCCCTTATAATCAGTTGCGATACCAAAATTCAAACAAATAGATTTAGCATGGCCAATATGCAAATAACCATTTGGCTCAGGGGGAAAACGCGTTTGAATTAGGTTATGCGTACCCTGTTCGATATCTTTATCGATAATTTGACGAATAAAGTTGGTCGGACGAATGTCAGCCTCGGCCATTTATAAACCCTCTTTTTAATTTTTAGAAATAATTGAACGGCATATTATACCAGCATCAAACATCAGCATAACGCTTTTTATGTAGAAATATGGGGAGCTAGTGTAGAGTTCTATTTATCGGTGGATTTTCATTCGATTTTGTCATCGGTAAATCAGCAAATTCGCTCATTTCATCGTTACCATCTTCATGTTCATCTTCCCAATCATATTTCTTTTCAACTGGTTTGGGATCTAAACCTTTCCATATAAACGCAGCCAATACACCAGCTAGCGCACCAAAAAAATGATACTCATAAGAAATAGCCTCTTCTCTTGGAAATATACTCATTGTCATACCGCCATACATCAAAAATGCAATCATCATTATGCCAACAGAACTTTTATCACGTCGAAAAAGACTGACGACAAATAAGAAGAAAAACGCACCATGGGTTAAACCACTTGCACCAATATGATTAGCTTCTCTGGCAAAAAGCCAAACACCTATTCCCGATAATAGCCAAATCAAAGTCACCACTTTTATCCAAGACTTTGGGTAACCGTAATATAGAACCGAGCCTAATATTAATATGGCTAGAGTATTGTTGAATAGATGTTGCAATGAACCATGAATAAGTGGCGCAGTAATTATTCCTAAAAGGCCAAATACAGAATGTGGAGTTAACCCCAGAGATGTAAGATTCAAACTAAACAATATCTCAGCAGATTTAATACACCATAAAAAGCTGATAAATACTAATGCACCTACTATAGCTTCAACCAAACGCTTATTTTCTTTCATTAATACGATATATGGGAAGACATCTATTTTTAAAGGTCGGTGATCAAAAAAGGGCAATACATAAAAATAATATCGCCCTTGACCTTGCTAAAACATAATATTAAACAGAAAAATGTTTATTCACTGGCAAGTCCCTAATCCTTTTACCACTTGCTTTAAATATTGCATTTGCCACACTCGCCGCCACAGGTGGAACTCCAGGCTCTCCCACACCAGCACATAATGCATCTGACTCAACAATATAGGTATGGATTTCTGGAGACTGATGCATACGTAAGACTGGATAATCGTGGTAGTTTGATTGCACAATAGCACCATTTTCTATATCTATTTCCCCCATAAGCGTAATAGACAAACCAAAAATCATTGCCCCTTCTAATTGTGATTTAACGCGATCAGGGTTGATAATTCGACCCGCATCGATAGCAGTGTGCATTTCTAGTACTTGTACTTTACCATCCACAACTCGCACTCTACTAGCCACAGCAACATAACTTAAAAAACTCCGATGAACACTAATTCCCCACCCTTCATTGTCTGCTGTTTTTTCGTTCGCTTGGGATTTATTCACCACCAAATTAAGCACATGTTTTAATTTGCGATTATCTATTGGGTAATCCTGTATAGGCATATCATAATTTTTATAATTAAAACCCTGAGCTTTAACATCGACTATATCGGTATCGCCGATTAATTCTAACCAAGTGTTTTGTGTGGTTTTACCTGATGCTAATGCCACTTCATCGACAAATGAACCCAGCGCAAAACCATGTTGAATATTACATACAGAACGCATCCAACCAATTCTAACGTGTGCTTTAGCTGTGTGTCTTTCGCAGGATAAATTTTCAATGGTCAATGGCATATCAGCAAAACCTAGAGAAAGCTCCATGTCTGATGGCTCTGTAGTTTGGCCATCAAAAGTCCATATGATACTAGGGAAAGCAGAACGTTGGATCCATCCTGTTACTTGATTAGTTTCATTAAAGCCAGCGGTAAAATGCTGAGCACTGATAGCATGATAATAACCAGAACGGATTTCATCTTCACGACTCCACACTACTTTAACTGGCTTACCTGTGTTCTTAGCCAGAATTGCAGCTTCAGCAGAAAAATCATGTTTAGATTTTCTACCAAATCCACCACCTAACAAGGTGACATGTACTGTTACTTTTTCAACAGGAAGCTCTAATACTCCAGCAACAGTTTGTTGAACCCCTTGTGGGGCTTGTGTACAAACCCAAAGTTCACACCCATCATCTGAGACTATTGCAGTAGCTGCGGGCGGTTCCATAGGCGCATGCACAAGGTACGGTACAGTATAAGTAGCACTGAGTTTTGTAGCGGCTTGATCGATTGCTTTATAAGCATCACCTGTGCTTCGTACGCTTTGCCCTTTAGTCGTTATATTTTTTGTCAAATCTGCTAAATACTGTTTTGAATTATGAGATTGGTTATCACCTAAATCCCACTCCACTTGTAATGCTTTACGACCTTTAAGTGCAGCCCAAGTATTTTTAGCAATAATAGCTACGCCATTCAGTGACTTAAATACTACTGGAAAATTTTGTTTGGGCATTTCAATAACATCAATCACTCCCGAAACCTTCAATGCGGCTGCTTTATTGAAAGATTTCACCGAACCACCTATCACTGGACATCGTTCAATACTGGCATAAACCATTCCATCTAAAACGATATCTTGGGCAAATTCTGTATCGCCTGTGACCATTTTTGTTAAATCTACTATAGGTACATCTTTCCCTATGATCTTAAAATCAGAAGGTGATTTATAAGTAAGTTTATTTGTATCGGGTGTTGGCATAGTTGCCGCTAATTCTGCTAAGTAACCAAAGCTTAATTTTTGCCCCGTAACTTGATTGTGGACAAAACCATTATCAGCAAACACATTACTTTGTTTTACATTCCAAAACTTGGCAGCGGCTGCCTCTAACATAGTTCTAGCAGCTGAGCCCATTTGACGCATAGTGGTATAAAAATTACGTATTGACCGTGAACCATCGGTATTTTGACTGCCATAGGCTTTGTTTGCTAGACCTTGCACTACATTGACTTTAGACCAATCAGCACATAATTCTTCTGCCACAATTTGTGGAATACCTGTGCGTATACCCTGGCCCATTTCGCTGCGGTGACAAATGATATTCACAGTGTTGTCTTTATCGATACTGACAAACAAATTTAATTCGTTAGCAGAAGATTGAGTATTGGTTGCCGCCCAAACAGCCTGACTTGAAGGAAGTGCCACGCCCAACACAAAGCCAGTACTAGCCACGCCAGTTTGTTTTAAAAAATTTCTACGACTGATGTTATGTAAATCGATAGCTTGTTTCATGATTCAGCTCCTACATTTACCGCTAAGTCGTAGTCCAAATTCGTGCTTGCAGTACGACTATTTTTTGCTGCCGTTTTAATCGCGGCTTTAATTCTTGGATAAGTACCACAGCGACAAATATTACCTTGCATATAATTATCAATCGCTTGGTCATCAGGATCCGGATTTTCTTTTAATAACGCCACCGCACTCATAATTTGGCCAGACTGACAATAACCACATTGAGGAACATTATGTTCAATCCAGGCTTGTTGCACTGGGTGACTTGCATCTTGTGCTAAGCCTTCAATGGTTGTAATTGACTTACCATCAATAGCAGAAACAGGCATAACACAAGAACGAATAGGCTGACCATCAAGGTGCACAGTACAAGCCCCACATTGTGCCATACCACAACCAAATTTTGTTCCAGTTAGGTTTAATACGTCTCTTAAAACCCATAACAATGGGGTATCTGCTTCTGAATCCACTTCTGTCGGTTGCTCATTTAGGGTAAAACGGATCATTAGTACCGCTCCTTTAATTATTTAGTTTGTTGTATATACATTAAGAGATCTTCAGGTGTATCAATATCGTAAGCTGCCTCTGGAATACTTAAAGATACAACATTCTGAATATTTTGCTGGATTATGTTTCTCGCCCCTTTGTCTCCAGTCAAATTCTGTAATTGATTTAAATATTGTGCTGGAAAAATAGCTGGAACGCCTAATTGTTGCGAGTATTGAGCAGCCACTATCTTTGATGGGTGTACAGTCGAAGTCAACAACATTTTATTAACAATCTCTGTACTGATAGCAATTTGATCAGCCAATATAATAAAAATATGACTATTGCTTATTGATAAGTTTTTCACACTTTCGGCGATACTTTGGCCCATACCCAATGACCAATTTTCAACAAAATGAGTCTTAATATAGTCAGGAATGACGGCTTGTATCTTATCTCGATTACTACCTAAAATGACAAAAAGTTCATCAATGTTGTCTACTAATTTATTGTTTGAAAAAAATTGCATTAAACAATGGTTGATCAGCGCACGCGGTCCCACTTCTGCCAGTTGTTTAATGCCACCAAACCTTTTACTTTGTCCAGCAGCTAATAATATTACAGTTGTCGACATTACTTTAAATACCCACTAATAGACTTAGCATCACCATGTTCAATTACTGCATGAGCTTCGGCTAACATAGACAGCGCAATAGATTCTGGTAATTCTCCACCTAATCTTAATCCAACAGGATTAGCCAAATTCACAGTCAATGAATTTCTAGTCAGTAAACCTGCATCTAATACTCTATCGGTTCTATGAGTAGGACCGAGTAAGCCGATATAATTTGCGTTACTATGTTGTAAAAGCACCAGTGCATCTGCATCTAATTTTACATTATGAGTTAATACAAAAGCGGCATCGATTTGTTTTAACCACTTTGCATTGATTAGTTGTTCAAAAGGTTCTCGTATGGTTTGCATTGCCCCTTTAAAATAACCTTCTTTGGCATAGCCTACTCTTGGATCTAACAAAATCACTTGCCAACCAAGTTCTGCCGCAATAGCAACTACAGGTTTAGCATCTACCCCTGCTCCAAAAACTGCAATATATGGTGCAGGATTTAAAGTTTGGATAAAATAGTACTGTTGGTCGATTTTAAGCAAACCCGATTCAGCTTGATGCAGATTATCCTGTAGATGGATAATCTGGTTATTAGGGAAAGCTGAGTCTATGTTTTGTTTGTAAATAACAGATTGTCTTTCAGTTAAGTCATGTTGTAATTCAGCTAAATACAGATAGTTATTTTTTGCATTAACTGGTTGCAGCAATATTTTGACCATACCACCACAACCAATGCCAAGTTTCCAAGCAAGGTCTTCTTCTTCACGCATATCATATTCGATAACACGGTTCTGTTGATTATCCCAACATCGCCTTGCTTGACGCATAATATCAGATTCTAAACAGCCACCACTTAACATGCCATAATATTGTCCTAGATCGTTGATCAGCATCATGGCACCAGCTTTACGATATGATGAACCTTCAGTCTGAATAATGGTGGCTAGCACCCATTGCTGAGAGTCTTTATGCGCTGACCAATAAGCCAACAATTGATGGATTCTATTTGCCATTTGTTATTATTATATTTCCTAGTTTTACTTATGCTTACTTTTTATATTTCTATAAATAATTATGGATGAATTAATCGCTAAAAAAAATCGTAAACTAATACCTTGAAACATTATATGTTTAAATTGTTGCAAAGCATTACCAATAAATACACGGCAATTAAACTGTATTAAGCCCATAAACAATCCACAATAGCTGCTAACCATAAGATATAGCAAAAAAACACTTTGATTTTTCTGTCTTAGGCCTAATCTAACAATAGATTAATGAAATAATACGATTCTGTTGTGAGCAAAAATTTATCAATGATACATATTATTGTTAGATTTGCTTTAACTAAACAAATGACGGGCATAACCAGTCACCTTTATTTCAAAACAAAAGCTATATTACAAATAAAAGGAAAAACGATGCAGATTTATGACGATAATTCACTTTCAATTGGTAACACACCTCTTGTAAAACTAAACCGGGTAACAAGCGGTAATGTTTACGCTAAAATTGAATCAAGAAACCCAAGTTTTAGTGTTAAGTGCCGAATTGGGGCCAATATGATCTGGGATGCGGAGAAAAAAGGCATTTTAAAACCTGGCAATGAACTTGTTGAAGCAACAAGTGGTAACACGGGTATCGCCCTTGCTTTTGTTGCAGCATCTAGAGGCTATAAATTAACTTTAACTATGCCTAGTTCAATGAGTTTAGAACGTCGTAAATTACTTAAGGCAATGGGCGCCAATTTAGTGTTGACTGAGCCGGCAAAAGGTATGAAAGGGGCTATATCAGCAGCTGATGAAATTGTTGCATCCGATCCAGCAAAATATGTACCTTTACATCAATTCGAGAATCCAGCTAACCCTGAAATTCATGAAAAAACCACTGGCCCAGAAATTTGGGACGATACAGACGGTAAAGTTGATATTTTTGTTGCTGGCGTAGGCACGGGTGGAACAATCACTGGTGTTAGTCGATATATTAAGAATACTAAAGGTAAAGCTATTACTTCTGTAGCGGTAGAGCCGACAGATTCACCTGTTATTACGCAAGCTAAAGCTGGTCAAGATTTAACGCCTGGACCACACAAAATCCAAGGTATTGGTGCTGGTTTTATACCAGGTAACTTAGACTTAGATCTTGTTGACGAAGTTGAGCAAGTCAGTAATGAAGATGCTATCGCTATGGCACATAGATTAATGACTGAAGAAGGGATCCTAGTAGGAATTTCATCTGGTGCGGCTGTGGTTGCAGCTAAACGTGTTGCTGAAAAACCAGAAAATGCAGGCAAACATATAGTGGTATTATTAGCGAGTGCTGCAGAACGTTATTTGAGTAGCCCGCTGTTTGCTGGTGAATTTTCAGACGCTGAAAATATCCAGTAACAAACAAGTTAACTTTCATTAAAAAGGGAGGCTTTTAGCCTCCCTTTCTTTTTCTTTTAAATAAAACACGTTACCATCAAACAAACTTTATTTAATTGATGCAAAATATGCTTAAAAAATTATCCGTTTTATTAATTTTAGTGGTCATATTTAATGCTTGCGAGAAAACCGAACCTAGAAGAGGCGCCGGTAAATTTGGCATGTTAGATACAGATGTACCTGAATTTGCAGCAATTGAATTTTTTAATCAAATTTATCATACCGATAATTTATCCGGTGCAATCAAATTGAGCACCCCAAAAATGCAACGCTTGTTACGTTCTTATCACACCAATAAAGCGGTACAAAAACATGTATTGAATATGCGCTTTGATAAAGTCGCGATTCAACCCAGCACTAGAAGTGCTGGTCGCAGTGAATTTGCCAAACAAGCACAAATATCACTTTTCTTTGAAGGAGATCTAAATGGAAACATTTTAAAAGATCTTCGTATTGTTAGCCTAATAAGAATCGATAAAGAATGGCGAGTAGACGATATTAGTGCACAGTAATTTATTCATCATAAATCACTGTCCCACTGCTACACCTTCTCTTCTTGGGTCTGCACCGCCCACTAAATGGCCATTGGATATTTGGAATCCATGTAAGCCACTATTTAGTTCCCTTATTTGTACTTTATGACCTAATTTTTCTAGGTTAGGTTTTATATTCTCAAGCTGTGTGCCTTTCTCAAGGGCAGTATAATCATTTCTATTGGTGATCTTAGGTAAATTAATCGCTTGTTGGATGTCTAAATTCCAATCTAATACGGCAATTAATGTTTGAGCCACATAACTGATAATACGACTGCCGCCAGGTGAACCTAAGGCTAACATTAGCTGCCCATTTTCATCAAATACCATAGTAGGGCTCATAGCACTTCGTGGGCGTTTGTTTGGTTCTACCCTATTTAGTACTGGTTTATTAAATTTATAAGGACTAAATGAAAAGTCAGTTAATTGATTATTTAGCAAAAATCCTTCAACCATCAAACCAGAGCCAAAAGCAAACTCGATACTAGAGGTAATTGAAATGGCATTTCCTTGTTTATCAATAATAGAAAAATGACTGGTATTAGGTAATTCAAAACTTTCACTTTGTTGAAAATTGATTTGTGCAAATGGTTTGCCTGCTCGTATTTTTCCCATATCTTTATTCAGAGATATATGCCGACTTCTTTGTTTTAGATAACGATGACTTAACATAGATGCAAAGGGTAACTGGTTAAAATCTCCATCAGCAATGTACAGTTCTCTATCTGCATAAGTTAATCTAGATGCTTGAGTAAATAGATGCAGAGCAGTCAAAGAATTAGCTTGATATTGTTCTAAATGATAAGGCTCTAAAGTACGTAATGTTTGCAATACACTAATACCACCTGAACTGGGTGGGGCCATACCACAAATATTATATTTTTTATATTTGCCACAAACAGGAGAACGCTTTATTGCTTTATAACTCGTTAAATCTTTGGTTGTTAATAGCCCCGGATTAATACTTGAAAATGCCACTGACTTAGCAATTTTTCCGGCTAAAGCACCTTGGTAAAAACTATCTACGCCCTGCTCTGCCACTGTTTTAAATACTTGCCCTAGCGCACTATTTTTTTTAAGTTGTCCTTCTCTAATAGCTTGACCTTGTGGGTAAAAATACACAGATGATGTTCTAAATTTTCTTAAACCAGGATGTAATTCCATTGCTACTAATTTAGCTAACCGTTTGGATACAATAAACCCTTCATCTGACAACTTAATCGAGTCTTGAAATAATTCAGCCCAGGGTAAATGACCAAATTCTTTATGAGCCATATCCAGCGCTTTTAATGTCCCCGGCACTCCTACAGAACGTCCACCAACCACTGCATCCATCCATTTAATTGGTTGATTGTCTTTTAAAAACAAATCTATGCTGGCATTACTTGGGGCGGTTTCTCTGCCATCATAGGTATGTAACTTTTTTGCTTTATTATCCCAATATAAAATAAAGCTGCCACCACCTATACCTGATGACTGAGGTTCAACAAGGGTCAACATAGCTTGTACGGCAATGGCTGCATCGATTGCCGTCCCACCTTTATTAATAATATTCTTGCCTGCCCAAGAAGCATACGGATTGGCAGCAATAACCATATATTCCTTAGCTGTAAATGCTTTTTTTGCTTGATATCCAGTTGCCGCTTCAGGCTCTCTATCCTCACGTTTTGGGGCTGAGTTGACAAAAAGTGAATAAAAAACAAGTGACAGTATAATAAGGTATA
This sequence comes from Paraglaciecola sp. L3A3, assembly GCF_009796765.1. NCBI lineage: Bacteria > Pseudomonadati > Pseudomonadota > Gammaproteobacteria > Alteromonadales > Alteromonadaceae > Paraglaciecola > Paraglaciecola sp. L3A3. Next base: position 2,445,463 of record NZ_CP047023.1, on the reverse strand, counting down.
GAGGTCTCAAAATGTCGTAGTCTCAGATAAACAAATAGTATGTTGAGACATTAACTAGGCATAGGACGATTTGCAAATACAAATAACTTTTGAGATTAAAATTCGGTACTATTAGAACAAATAGAAACAATTCAATAAACAAGACCAATGACTCGCCTTCCCTTTACATTTAAACAACTATTTATGCCCATTACAGTTATAATAATTAGTTGTACTTTTTGGCTTTTAGAACCTTCTAGTCGTGAATGGTTTGCCTATAATCGGAATTTAATATCTGATGGACAGTGGTGGCGTTTAATCAGTGGTCATTTTCTACATACCAACAGTAACCATTTATGGTTAAATTTAACTGGCCTAGTGTTGTTATGGGCATTAAATGGAGACTATTATAATATCCGTTCCGTATGGACACTTTTTATTTTATGTATAGGTACCAGCATCGGACTGTTCTTTTATTCAGATGATCTTATTTGGTATGTAGGCTTATCAGGAGTATTACATGGATTATTTATTATAGGTGCCTGGCAAGATATTATTCATAAAATAAAAAGTGGTTGGATACTATTTTTTGGAGTTTGGCTAAAAGTGATATATGAACAAATAGCAGGAGCCAACGAAGAAGTTGCCACATTAATAAACGCAAATGTGGCCATTGATGCACACTTAATGGGAACAATAATTGGCACCCTAATTGTTGTTTTTATTCTCGTTAAAAACAATTTGCCCTCATTCAAAACAAATCAGTAAATATTTTAGCCAATGTAAATTGATTTCGATTGTAATTTTTTTAACAAGTTTGTTAGTGGCTTGCTAAACAAAGAAATAAAGTATGTAAACACTTAAAGAAATATAGCTAAATCTACAAAATAGGTTAAAAAACGGCCATTTAAATGTGTTAATCTTAAACAAATTCAGTTAAAACATATTCTATCAACTACCTTTAATTTACCGTCATATATGGAGAGAGTCACATGGCATTTAAAAAACAATATTTAAAATCTAAAGATGTTTGTAAAGTAACATTCAAATTATCTAAAACAGAAGCCAGTGAAGCTGAAAAAGTGAATCTGGTAGGTGACTTTAATGATTGGGAACGAGAAAGTTTACCGATGAAAAAACTTAAAAATGGAGATTTTACAGCTACCGTTAATTTAACCAAAGATACTAGCTATCAGTTTAGATACTTATTAGATAATGAGAAATGGGAAAATGATTGGCAGGCTGATGCATACGAAAAATCACCAGTATCATTGGAAGAGAATTCTGTCGTAAAAGTATAATTTAAAAATTCTATCATCAAGGCCAAGGTATTCTTACCTTGGCTTTTTTTTGCCTTCGATTCAGGCTAAAATGATTTTATCATGTGTTACTTTTAATTTTAATGCATTAGGTAATCCTCGGCCAAACATAGTGTTAGTCATTGCCGATGACCTAAGTTGGAATGACATAGCAGCTTATGGTCACCCAACTATTCATACACCAAACCTCGATAAAATGACAACTGGTGGTATGCGTTTTGATAGTGCATATTTGACTGCTAGCGCCTGTAGTCCTAGTCGAGCCAGTATTTTTTAAAGGCCGTTCCCCACATAATACCGATGCTGAACAATTACATTGGGACTTGCCACTTGTAAAAACTACATTTTCTGAAATTTTGAAAGAATCTGGATATTGGACTGCCGCAGCTGGAAAATGGCATGACTTTGAAGATCATGGACGCTCTATTCGATCTAAACGTTTTCGTTATATTCGTAACAATTACAATGATCTACCTCCGACTCCAAGTGATGATACCGTTTATCATAAAATTTGGTGGGAACTGGGTAGATTATATGATGCAGAGTTACTGAATAAACACCAATCTAGACCATTTATATCGCCTCGTCCTAAAGAAGAATTTTCCGACCTTGAAAATGACTCATTTGAACTGAATAATCTTGCAGACTTTGGTCAATATCAAGCAGAAATAACTAAACACAGAAAAGCTTTAGGTTCATGGATAAGAGAAACCCATAACTTCATACCAAATGTGCGTACCTTAGATGGTTTTGATAGACGAACTGGCGTCTATGCACCTCATAGATTACGTCCACGTCAAACGAAAATGCAACAGTACGGTAAATCAGGGGCCTATTAATCCTCACTATCACTAACAAGTTTGTTAGGTTAACTATCTAGACCTAACAAACTTAGTGAAAATTACTTGTCCATTTTTCATCCATACAGGAAAAAAATAAGTACAATAAGCTAACTATATTTTATCCAAAAAGAACAATTCATGGCCAGCATTCATCATCAAATTTTCTCAGACAGTTCAGACAAACCTTGGATATTGTTAATTCACGGCTTATTCGGAAATTTAGACAATTTAACGGGCTTACGTAAATTATTTACCAACAGCCACCAAGTACTCGCCATCGATTTACCAGATCATGGAAAATCGGACTATACAGAAACCTTTAGTTTCGAGCTATATGCAAATAAAATTGTGCAATTGTTACAACAATTAAATATCAATAAAGCAGACATATTAGGTCATTCTTTAGGCGGAAAAATAGCAATGAAAATTGCGTTGGACCATTCAGAAATAATCTCTCACTTAATAATTTTAGATATTGCTCCAGTAAAATACGCCCCCCGTCATCTCGACGTATTTAAAGGATTAAATAACGTTCACTTAGATACTTTAACCAGCCGTAATGAAGCCGATATGCAATTAGCCATTTATATATCTGAACCTTCAACCAGACAATTTTTATTAAAAAGCTTATATAACGAAGCCCAACAGTGGAACTGGCGATTTAATTTACAACTTTTAGAACGGGATTATCAGCTATTATCTGCAGCAATTGAATCTGACATAGCCTTTCAAGGCGCTGTATTGTTTATTAAAGGAGGTAATTCTGACTACTTATTACTTGAACATAAACAACCGATCCTAAAACTATTTCCGAATAGTCAATCAAAACTAATTGCAAATACTGGTCATTGGTTACATGCTGAAAACCCTAACTTATGTCATAAACTGATATCAACATTTATTAAATCTGTTTAGCTTGCTATAAATTACGATACAAAATGTCAAAATTTGTTTCTTTACCCGCCTAACAATTTTCATGTAGTGGACACTGTGGTAATATGCCGCGGTTTTTAGAATAGAGTCGATGATAAATGTTAAGTGAACATTACGAATTAATAGAAGCGGTAGGTTTAAATCTCTGTTTAGCTGGTTTGTTCATTTTAATGACTTACGCTGTTTATGACGTTTTAAAGAAAAATGAAGTACCATTATTAGGTAAAATTGTGGTGTATTTTGTTTTATTTTTAGGCGCAGCGGGATTTATTTTTAAAGGTATTATGCAGTTATTTGTTGGCTAATAAATAACGTATCAGACATACAAAAAGTGAGGATAAAATACTGATGGCAAGTGTGGGGCTATTTTTCGGCAGTGATACTGGCAATACAGAGCATATTGCTAAAATGATCCAAAAAGAGTTGGGTAAAAATTTAATAGCAGTGCATGACATTGCTAAAAGCAGTAAAGAGCAAATAGCTGAGTTCGATCTATTATTATTCGGCATTCCCACTTGGTATTACGGTGAAGCGCAATGCGACTGGGATGATTTTTTTCCTGAACTTGAAATGATTGATTTTGAAGATAAGCTAGTGGCTATTTTTGGTTGTGGTGATCAGGAAGATTACGCTGAATATTTCCTAGATGCTATGGGCATGGTTAGGGATATAGTGGAAGCCAAAGGAGCCATTTTAGTAGGCCAATGGTCAACTGAAGGGTATGACTTTGAAGCTTCGAAAGGTATGGCTGATGAAGATCACTTTGTCGGCCTTGGCATAGACGAAGACAGACAACCAGAGCTGACAGAAGAACGAGTTAAAGCTTGGTGTAAACAGATTAACGAAGAAATGTGTTTAGCAGAACTAGGTTAACTGGTTACTATCTAAAAATAATCTTAAAGGGAGCTTAGGCTCCCTTTTAATTTGTAAATAGTTATTATAATTATGCATCTGCTCTTTCAATAGAGGCCAACTACCCTATAATGACATCATTAATTATTTGTAAGTAAGTCAATGGATCAAAATAAAGAATTAAAAAAAGCAGGATTAAAAGTTACCCTGCCTCGTTTAAAAATATTAGAAATACTGCAACTTCCTGAAAATCAACATATCAGTGCAGAAGATGTATATAAACGACTCATTGAACAAGATGAGGATATTGGTTTAGCCACAGTATATCGAGTACTAAACCAATTTGATGATGCGGGTATATTAAATCGTCATCACTTTGAAGGTGGTAAATCTGTATTCGAAATTAGCCATAAAGAACATCACGATCATTTGGTATGTTTAAATTGCGGCAAAGTAATCGAGTTTGAAGATGAGTTAATTGAAAAACGTCAAAAAGAAGTAGCAGAAAGACATAACATGTCACTGACTCATCATAGTTTGTACCTATATGGTTATTGCAAAGAAAATTGTGATGAATAATCAACAATAAAATTATCAAATTGTAAGCCGCTAATTAGCGGCTTTTTTATTGCCACCTGTCTGCTTTTTCTCTATCAGTCTGTTTCGCTTCAACCCATGAATCACCTTGTTTACTGGTTTCTTTTTTCCAAAATGGGGCTCTTGTTTTAAGGTAATCCATAATAAATTCATTTGCCTGATAAGCAGCTTGTCTATGTTGACTGGTGACACCCACAAAAACGATTTGATCTGTTGGGTTTAACTGCCCTACCCTATGAATAATTGTTATTCGGCCAAGAGTCCACTTTTCTCTAGCTTGTTGAACAATGGAAGTTAATGCTTTGATAGTCATGGCTGGGTAATGTTCTAAAAATAATCCCGTTATTTTTCCATCTTGATTGAAATCTCTAACTAAACCAACAAAGGTCACCACAGCACCATCATCCGGATTGTTTATTGTTAAATTATGATATTCAGAAGCTAAATCAAAGTCCTGTTGTTGCACACAAATTTTATTATTCATGGCCATTAGATTACCCGCCGGTAACAGGTGGGAAAAAAGCCACTTCATCATTATCTGCTATTTCGGTTTCTTCAGTGGCTATTTCTTGGTTGACCGCTACCAAAGCTTGACCAAATTGCAAAAATTCAAGCCAATCTACATTTTGTTTTTGCAAATAGTTTCGTAAGTTAGCCACATTAGTTTGTTTATCACTTAGTTCAGACAAGTCTATTTTTATCTTGTCTTGGTTTAAACGTTCTTTAAGTTGACCAAAAAAAAGTATATTAATCATTTAACCTTCTCAACTTGCCAATCACCACTTTTACCGCCCTGCTTTTTTAATACTCTAATGCCAGAAATTTCCATTAATGGGTCTACTGCCTTACACATATCGAATAAAGTAAGAGCAGCGACACTTACGGCGGTTAATGCTTCCATCTCTACTCCTGTTTGGCCTGATAACTTGCACAATGCTTGAATTCGCACTTGTTGAGAGTCATCTAAAATTTGAAATTCAATCTGTACTTTCGAAAGCATTAATGGATGGCATAAAGGAATAAGATCGCTGCATTTTTTTGCGCCCTGAATACCAGCTATTTGAGCAACGGATAAAACATCTCCTTTAGCGTGTTGATTATTTTTTAATAAATCAAAAGCTTGTTGTGACATTTTAATATAACCTTCAGCTATGGCTTGGCGCTGTGTGATTTGCTTTTCAGTCACATCTACCATATTGGCTTTACCTTGCTCATTAATATGACTAAATTTTTCTTGTGCAGTCACAAATTTACCCCCTACTTTCACAGCTTGCTGTTACATTTTTTAAATGTACAACAAAGTTACAGGGCCTATGTGTTGAATTGAGTTGCTGCAGCAAAATTTTAGTCCAAGCCGTTTTACATGCCCCTGTAGAACCAGGCATACAAAAAATAGCAGTACCATTTGCCATTCCGGCAAGGGCTCTTGATTGCACAGTCGACGTGCCAATTTCTAAAAATGAGACATGCCTAAACAGTTCGCCGAATCCTTCAATATCTTTATCGAATAAAGGTTTAACCGCTTCTGGGGTGGTATCTCTAGCAGTAAACCCGGTGCCACCTGTTATAAGCACTACTTGTACTTGATCTGATGCAATCCAATTGGATAATTCGGCTCTGATTTTAAACTTATCATCAATAACAATATTCTTTTCAATAAACTTATGCCCTGCGTCAATTACAGCCTGCACTAAATATTGGCCTGAAGTATCATTATCTTCAGTCCTTGTATCAGAAACCGTTAAAACCGCTATATTGAGTTGTTTTGTTTCAGTCGTTATTTGCGATGCCATTTATTTACCTTTAACTTTACTCAACTCGCAATGTTGTTGCCATTGCTGAGGAGTATTTATGTTTATAAGTGAAGATTGATTGGTTACTGGTATTGATTTTGCTGCAAAGTGGTTTAATACTTTGCGCATGGATAATTGTTTATTTTTACCCTGGCTTGGTAGTTCTACAGCATGCTGCAGCTGTTGTTCCAAATGGCTTAAAATATTTTTTCTTATAGGCATATATAAAGGGAAATGATGATCTTGATAGTAACAAAGTGAGTTAAATTTTTGCCCTTGTTGCACTAATAATTGCAAATCTTCAAGCGTTAACGCAGGCATATCAACGGGCACAAAGAGGACTTCAGTAATATCAGGCTCGTTATTTATTAAATAACTGAGCACGCTATGGATACCAGACATAGGTCCATAATTAGGGTAAACATCTACTAAAGCTTGGTTATCCTTTATACCACTGATCCACACTTTTATGGGCTGTAATCCAGCTAACAACTTTTGACAATGACTCAATAAAGTTAAATCAGTATCGGGTATAGACAATAAACTTTTGTCCTTTCCCATTCGACTCGAGCGTCCACCGGCAAGGGCAATTCCAGCTAACATATACTCACCACTAACCGCCCAACATAGCCAAATGTTTAGTGCCACCGGTATAACCATCTTGTAACCAATGTGTCGCTTCTTTATCAGACAATAAACTTGAGAGTTGCTTCTGTAATTCAATACTATCTGCTGATTGTAATGAGGCTCTTATGTCTAGACCTTGTTCTGCAAATAAACAAAGATGCAGTTTACCTATGGCCGATACCCTTAATCGATTACATGTGCCACAAAAGTCTTTACTGTAAGGCATAATTAAACCAATTCGGCCTTCAGAGTCAGGATGATAAAACTCCTGAGCAGGACCAGCAGTTTTACTGCGGATTAATTGGCTCCAACCACTCTCTAGCAGCTGCTCTTTGAAAGGTAACCCGGAAACATGATTTTCTTGAAAAAATGTTAGATTATCTCCAGTTTGCATCAACTCGATAAAACGTAAACTAATGGGAGTAGATTTAACCCAGTTTAAAAACTGACTAAACTCAGCCGCATTATATTGTTTCATCAATACAACATTCACTTTAACTTTAACACCTAAAGCTAATGCTTTATCAATTCCAGTCAAAATAGAATCTAAGGAATCGTGCCCAGTAATAGACTGAAACATTCGAGGATCTAAACTATCAATACTGACATTAAGCGAATCTAAACCGGCGTCAACCCAAGTTTGTATATTAGACTCAAGCTTATAACCATTAGTTGTCATAGCGACATGTTCTATACCAGGGGTATTAGCACAATTTTTAATAATTTCAGCTAGGTCTTTTCGAAGAGAAGGCTCACCACCTGTGATACGTACTTTACTGGTACCTAAAGCGGCAAAACCTTTAACCAAGGTTTGTATTTCACTAACTGAAAGGAAATTTCTATCACTATCACATGCGTAACCATCTGGCAGACAGTAGTCACACCTGAAATTACACACGTCTGTAATAGACAGCCGTAAATAGTGGAAACGGCGTCCAAATTTATCTTCTAACATGTTTTGATTAACACCTTTCCAAATTTAAACACCAAAAAGTAGGTGTTTACGGGAGGCTGTTCGATTTCTCTTGCAACCCTGGCGAACTTAAAAGCAAGTTCACGGCCCATATACCTTGCCTGTGTAGATTTAGGTAAATAAGCTCGGAGCTATAAAGTAGCTATTGCATAAAATATGTAATAGCAGTTATCTATTTGTACCATATAAAAGGAACGGAGTAATGCAAAACAAATTTCTCCCAAGACAACATAATCACACATCATATATGAGTATGTAATAAATAGGCTAAAGAATATGCCTTATAAAAAGTTGTTGGCACATAAGTTGTAATAGTAATTATAAAATATGGAATGTTGACTAAAAGATATGCAAGTTTAGCCAACAAATTAGGAAACTAAATTTATGTTAACCGAGACTTTTATTAACCAACACAAGCTCCCTAGCGTGTTTCAACAAACGGCAAAAGAATTTTATATCCCTTTGGCAGATGAAATTGCATTGCACCAAAAAAGTGCAGAAACAAGCTATTTTGTTGGCATAAATGGTTGCCAAGGCTCAGGTAAATCAACCCTTTCTGATTACCTAAAATTATATTTAGAAGAAAAATACAATTTGTCTGTGATAGTAATGTCATTAGATGACTTTTATTACAGTCAAGATGAACGTGAAATTTTGGCAACCGATGTACACCCCCTATTTAAAACCAGAGGCGTACCAGGCACCCATGACACTAGTTTAATTAAACAAGCATTAGAAAAAATTAAATCAGCACAACTACCAGTAACTATTCCACGGTTCAATAAAGCCACAGATAACCCTTATAATTTAAGTCAGTGGACAAAAATAGATAAACAAATAGACATAGTTATATTTGAGGGATGGTGTTGGGGGGTTGATGCTCAACAAGAATCTGAACTTGAAGTGCCAGTTAATTCACTAGAAGCATTACAAGATAAACAAGCTATTTGGCGCAATTATGCCAATACTCAACTGATGTTACATTATCAACCATTGTATAAATACATGGATAAATGGGTTATGTTTAAAGCTCCGTCGTTTACAGACGTTTATGCATGGCGGTTAGAACAAGAACAAAAATTAGCAGATTCACTTGGCGACAAAATCACCGATGCAGTCATGAATAATGAGCAAATAAAAAACTTTATTCAATATTATCAACGATTAACCGAACACAGCCTAAATACTCTAGCTGATAAATGTGAACATGTTTATATACTCAACTCAGTTAGAAAAATTATTGAACATCAAAGGAGAAGTGAAAAATGAAAAAACAAACGCTAATTTTCACTGATCTAGATGGAACTTTACTTGACCATCACACTTATAGCTTTGCCCCCGCGGTTAAAATCCTAAAGAAATTAAAAAATCTCGATATCCCAGTCATCCCTAATACCAGTAAAACATACGCCGAATTATTTGAGCTGCGTAAAGAGTTGCAGCTGGATACCCCCTTTATTATTGAGAATGGGGCCGCGATTTATATTCCAATCCATTTTTTACCTCAGCAACCGAATGGTACACTAGAAAAGTCTGGTTACTGGATAAAAGAATTCTCACCCAAGGTTCAGCACTGGATTGATATTATAGAATCACTAAAAGATACCTTTAATGGCGAATTCGAACATTTTTCAAACATGACAGTTAAACGTATTACCCAAGTAACCGGTTTGAGTGAATCAGAAGCTAAACTTGCTGCAAATAGAGGATATGGCGAACCGGTAAACTGGTTAGGCAATGAACAATCAAAACAATTATTCATCCATGCATTACAAGAAATGGGCGCTACCCCTTTACAAGGAGGAAGATTTTTACATGTAACCGGCCATAGTGACAAAGGACAGGCACTTATTTGGTTACTTAATGAATATAAAAAACAACATCCAGAACTACAATGTGAATCTATCGCACTGGGTGATGGGCAAAACGATGTAGCTATGTTAGAGGTGGCAAGTCTAGCTATTCGTATTTTATCGCCAACCACGCCACCACCAGAATTAAAACGTACCAACAAAGTATTAACCAGTCATAATTTTGGTCCGACTGGTTGGTCTGAATGTATCGAAGCAATTTTATTTAAATAACATTAATTTTAGATTTATCTATGGAGACAATATGGCTGACTTTTATCAAAATGGCATAGTGACAACATTGCACAATTTATCTGAGCGACCTACAGAAGAACTAGAAAAAGAGTTGCAAGAATTTTCTAAAAAACGCCCAATGGCACTCATTTTGCCTTCTTTATTTTCAGAATTAGAAGGCACAGCTTTACCGAATATTATTGATCATATTTGTGATGTCCCCTACTTGTCACAAATCGTGATTGGCTTAGACAGAGCAGATCAAGCCCAATACCAACATGCCTTAAAATTTTTCGGCAGACTGCCACAAAATCACCGTGTTCTTTGGAACGAAGGCCCTAGATTAAAAGCGTTAGATGCAAAATTAGAAGCCTTGGGCTTAGCGCCTAAAGAGTTAGGTAAAGGCCGCAACGTTTGGTACTGCATGGGTTATGTACTGGCTACTGGTAAAGCAGAATCTGTTGCATTACATGATTGTGATATCTTAACTTATGATAGAGGATTATTAGCGAGACTCATTTATCCAGTTGCCAATCCCAGATTTAATTATGAGTTTTGTAAAGGTTATTATGCCCGTGTCGCTGATGGAAAAATTAATGGCCGAGTTTCTAGGTTATTGGTGACACCTTTAATAAGAGCATTACAAAAGGTAGTTGGCCATAATGACTATTTAGAATATATGGACAGCTTTAGATATCCATTAGCTGGCGAGTTTTCTTTCAGACGTGATGTGTTAAACGATATTCGCATTCCTAGTGATTGGGGCTTAGAAATTGGCGTTTTATCTGAAATGCAGCGTAATTATTCTAATAACCGCCTATGCCAGGCTGATATTGCTAAAACTTATGACCATAAACACCAAGATTTGTCTGCTGACAATGACCAAGGTGGCTTATCAAAAATGTCTATCGACATAACTAAAGCTCTCATTCGAAAACTTGCTACTCAAGGTGAAACATTTTCTACCGAGTCTTTTAGGTCATTAAAGGCCACTTACTACAGGATAGCCTTGGATTTCATTGAAACTTATAACAATGATGCATTGATGAATGGTCTTACTATAGACATCCATAGTGAAGAAAAAGCAGTTGAGTTGTTTGCAGAAAATATAATGAAAGCTGGCGAAAGTTTCTTAGACCATCCAATGGAAACACCTTTTATTCCAAGCTGGAATCGGGTGGTAAGTGCCATACCAGATGTATTAGAACAACTTAAAGACGCTGTAGAACAAGACTACGAAGAATTCAAACAAGTATAAGGGGCGAATATGTCTTCTATATTCGAACAACTAAACATAAAGGTAGCGCATCATTTAGATGTGATTTACCAAGGTGTTGATTTAGATATAAGTATTAAAGATTTAACCGAGCAACTATTAACCAGTATGAAAATACAACGGCCTGAAAATGTACTTGAGCCGAAGCAACATCATAATAATTGGGATCAACAAGATGTATTGTTGATCACCTACGGTGATAGTGTAGAAACAAAAGACGAAAAACCTTTAAAAACGCTGCATAGTTTTCTTAAACAATATTGCGGAAATACTATCAATAGTGTACATATTTTGCCATTTTTCCCCTATAGCTCAGATGATGGGTTTTCTGTAATTGATTATTCAACTGTCAATGAATCTTTAGGTGACTGGGATGATATTGAGGGCATAACAAAAGACTACCGTTTGATGTCTGATGTAGTGATTAATCATTGTTCATCTAGGAGTGCTTGGTTTTCTAACTTTATAAAAGGTGAAGGTCAAGGCCACGACTTTTTTTATACCGCTTCACCAGACAAAGATGTAAGCCAGGTAGTTAGACCTAGAACATCAGATTTACTGCGATTAACAGAAACTAGCAAGGGTGAAAAACATGTTTGGTGTACCTTCAGTCATGACCAAGTAGACTTTGATTTTACCAATCCAAATGTTTTAGACACCTTTGTATCAATTATTCGCCAATATCTAGATACAGGGATCCGTTTATTCCGCTTAGATGCGGTGGCCTTTTTGTGGAAAAAATTAGGTACATCTTGTATCAACTTAGAACAAACCCATGAAGTCGTAAGGCTATTACGCACGTTAATTGAACATGCTGTTGATGATGCGGTGATAATAACAGAAACGAATATTCCTAATAGACAGAACTTAACTTACTTTGGTAATGCTAACGAAGCCCATGGAATTTATAACTTTTCACTGCCACCTTTGTTGGTTAACTCTCTTGTTACCGGCTCTTGTAAACATTTAAAAGCCTGGTTATGTAGTATGCCTCCGGCCCAAAATGGTACGTTTTTCTTTAATTTTATTGCCTCACATGACGGTATAGGTTTACGTCCAGCCGAAGGTCTATTAGACGATATAGAACTCACCACTTTAGTCAATACGATGCAAAATTTTGGCGGCCGTATTTCTTGGCGACAAGCAGAGACAGGTGAACAAAAAGCCTATGAAATTAATATTGCTCTTTACGATGCCTTACAAGGAACGGTTAAAGGCCAAGATAGATGGGGGCTAGAACGTTTTATCTGCGCCCATGCAATAATGTTTGGGTTAGAAGGGATCCCAGGAGTGTATATCCATAGTTTATTGGGCACAGGTAACGATTACGAAAAAGTGAGAAACACCAGTCAAAATCGCTCTATTAATAGACATAAATGGGATTTTGAACAACTTAAATCACAACTAGACAACACAGATAATCAACATGCGAAAGTGCATAAAAAAATGTTGGAGTTGCTAGATATTCGAAAACTACAGCCGGCTTTTCACCCTAATGCAACTCAATTTACACTGCAGTTAGGTGAACAACTATTTGGCTTTTGGCGGCAGAGTTTAAATCGAAGTCAAAGTGTTTTTTGTGTACATAATGTATCCAACACACCTCAAACATTACGTTTAAGTGATTTAAATTTAATTGGTACCGATACTTGGTTAGACCTAATTAGTCAGCAACAGATTGATTTAGAGCAGCTTGAGTATCAATTACAACCTTATCAAAGTTTGTGGATTTCAAACATATAGTAACTGTGTAAACCCCTTTGAACTTTCAGATAAAAGTCTGGAAGTTCAAAGGGAATGTGTCTGCCCATGAACTCTCTCTAAGTTATTGATTATTAGTAATCTATTATCAAGACAACATTTATGTGTATACAACAAGATACAAATATTTTTATTTATACTCATCTAACATCTACCCACCACATAAAAAACAACATAAAGCATTGATATTAATAAAGAATAATTATTTGGCACAGCAATTGATATTACAAGTTTATAAGCTAGCGTTATTCCTCAGATTCAACCAGACGCGAACTTATCTTTAATCTTAAGATTTGATTGAAGCAATATCACAAGCTGTTGAACCGTGCGCTATGGTGCAACTTTATGTTCTTACATTTATTTGGAGAGTCAATATGACAAAATATTTACTAGTTTTAACTGCAACACTATTTTCTTTGGCAATTACCGCTCAAGAGCCAGATGAAAAATTCCATCCATTAGATACGGATCAAGATGGACTAATTAGCCTTGAAGAAGCACAAAATGATGCTTTTCTTAGCGAAAACTTTATCAAACTAGATCTAAACGCGGATGGCTATTTGTCGAAAGACGAATTAGAAGCTGAAATAAATATCGATCAATAAACTTATCGCGGCAGTATACAATTGCCACATATAAGTATTAAGCATGCAAAAACACCAAACCATACGTTTGGTGTTTCTTATTTATCACTTACTAAAGATTGCTACTCAACAAACATTACGTCATTATCATGTCATTATTTTTGAAACTTAATAGAGAAATTTGATGAATAACAGTTATATGAAGATATTAATGTTGGTTTTTATCGCTGTGAGTTTTGCCGCGCAAAGTGCTGATAAAAAACCTATGGGTTTAGATTTTGTAAATCAACAACAAGCAACACAAAAACTGAATGAATTACGAGCCATGAGCACACCTGAACTTATCACTACTCAGGCCGAGTATTTTCGCAAGATGCATCAAGCATTAATTGCCAGCGGTTTTAGTAAAGAAGAAGCCTTAAAAATTGTTATAGCTATGGCTTCTAGTAATAAATAGAGGCTCTACATCAAACAGCATTTAATTGTTTCTCTTACTCAAAACTTTTCAGCCATATATCTTTTGTAGTTTGAGGTAAAAAACTAGCCTTAAAGCTATTGATTATAAGTTGTCTAACTTGACTTTGATTGATGGCTAATGCCTCGATTAATGCATGGTAGTTTTCATTTAAATAACCGCCAAAATAACTTGGGTCGTCTGCATTAACCGTTACCAATAAACCTTTGTCTAATAGTTGTAAAATATTATGTTTACTCATATTGGTAAACACTTTTAATTTAGTGTTCGACAAAGGACAAACAGTAAGTGGCAGCTGAGAATTTGCTAAATACGTTATCAAACTATCATCTTCAATGCTGCGCACGCCGTGATCAATTCTATCGACACCTAAGCTGTTAATTGCCCCCCAAATGTATGATGGTGGACCTTCTTCACCAGCATGAGCGACTTTTTTCAGTCCTAGCCCTTCAGCTTGTTTAAATGCTTGACTAAATTTTTCAGGCGGATTGCCCAATTCGCCACTATCTAAACCTACTGCAGTGATGTGATCAAGATATTCAGCTGCAGAATTAAGAGTTTCAATAGCACTTTCTTCGCTCATATGTCTTAAAAAAGACATGATCAAATAACAAGATATCCCCCACTCTGTTTTAGCCTGTTTAATAGCACGATTAAAACCAGCCATAAAAACGCAAAATTCTATTCCCCTTTCTGTGTGAGTCTGAGGATCAAACATAAGCTCACAATGCACCACATTTTGTTCTTTACATTTGAGCAAGTATCGCCACATTAATTGATAAAAATCTTCTTCATCACGTAACACTGAAGCCCCTAAATAATATAAATCTAAAAAGCTCTGTAGATTATTAAAATTGTAGGCATCTTTTACCTGTTGAATGGAAGAGTAAGGCAGTTGAACTTGATGTTTAATTGCAAGTTCCATCATAAAATCGGGCTCAAGTGTGCCTTCTATATGCAAATGTAACTCAACTTTTGGTTGAGCATTAACCCATTGTATTAATTCTGTTTTTGTCATCATGTTCATATAACTCTATATTTCTGCTCGAACACCTGCACCAATTTAAAACAATCTATATATAATTGGTGCAACGTATTAAAGATAGATGAAAATTTTATTAGGCATTAACATACAATCATGTAAAAAAATAACGGCCTAACCATAATAATACAGCTAAAAGCAAAAATTACACCACTTATTGACCAATTGGTCAGGATATTGCAGCAATAAATTTAAGCACATTTTAAGAGCAGATAATATGTCCAACTTTTTAGAACAAATATTTAAATTAAAGGAACATGGTACCAACCTCAAAACTGAGTTTATAGCAGGTTTAACTACTTTTGCCGCCATGTCATATGTGCTGGTTGTTAATCCTAGTATATTAAGTGCTGGTGGCATACCAATAGAAGGCTTAATTACTGTCACTGCCATTGCGGCATGCCTAGGTACTTTACTTATGGCATTTATGACAAATTATCCGGTCGCTATGGCACCAGGTATGGGACTCAATGCCTTTTTTGCATTCACTATATGTTTAACCAGAGAAATCCCTTGGGATGCTGCATTAGGTATCGTCTTTTGGAACGGTATTATATTTTTATTATTGTCTGTCACCGGTGTTAGAACAAAAATAGCAGAGGCCATACCCATGGCATTAAAAATTGGCGTGCAATGTGGTATTGGATTATTTATTGCGTTTATAGGCCTTAAAAATGCAGGCCTTGTTGTCGATCATCCAGCCACATTTGTGACTATCGGCAATCTATCTGAGCCTGCTACCATGTTAGCCTTAGCCGGTATTTTATTGACTATCGTGTTAGTGATAAAAAAAATAACTGGCGCAATCCTGATTTCCGTTATTACTCTCACCGTTATTGGTGCATTTATCCCAACACCCGATGGTTATCTAACCCAGCATACAAACGAATTTATTGGCATGCCAGATAGCATCAGTCATACATTTTTCGCGATGGACATAATGTATCCCATTATAAACCTAGCCGAAACTTGGGATCTGATTTTCGCTCTTTTATTTGTCAATATGTTTGACACAATAGGAACGTTAATTGCGGTATCACGAAAAGCAAACTTGCTTGATGAAAATGGAAAACTCCCTAAACTGGGTAAAGCTATGACAGCAGACGCAACGGCAAGTGTCATAGGTGCCGCTGTCGGTACATCTCCAGTTACATCATATGTGGAGTCAGCAGCTGGCGTATCTGCAGGAGGACGAACGGGTTTAACCGCTGTTTTTGTTGCTTTGTGTTTTGTGTTAGCTCTATTTTTCACACCTGTCATGAAAGTTATCCCTTTAATGGCCACTACCCCTGCACTTATTATGGTGGGTATACTAATGATGGAGTCATTCAGACAACTAGACTTTGATGATTTAGCATCGCTAGCCACTGCAACCGTTGCTTTATTGGCTATGCCTCTGACATTTAGTATTAGCGAAGGTATTGCTTTAGGATTTATTACTTATGTGGGGGTGATGATAGGAACAGGAAAGTACAAACAGGTGACCGTTATTACCTACTTAATGGCAGCCGTTTTTATCCTTAGATATATATTAGATTTAAAGTAACAAAAGCCACTACGCAGAGCCTTTGTTGCTCTGCGTATTTTAAATTTAATCTCTGTAAGATTCAGGTATCGACAACCCACATCCCGTCAATATAAAAGCGACTAAGTTTTTTGTCGCTTTTGTAAAATCAGCTTTGTACATAGGCTGTCCTTTTAACCCTGTAATTTGTGCGGCAAAATCTGAATAGTGTTGAGTGGTAGCCCATATATGGAACAACAATGCGTATGGATCCGTTGATTTTAACTGATCTTTATCTATCCATTCTTGTATAACAGCGACCCTTCCTTCCATCCACTCTTTATGTTGATTGCGGAAAAAATCACTTAAATTAGGCGCATTATTTATAATCTCCATAGCAAAAATTTTTGATGCTTCGGGTCTGGTACGTGAAATTTCCATTTTGTCAGCTATATATCCAGCTAAAACACTGGCAGGATCTTCATCACTAGTCGCGTTATCAAAGTCTCCATTCCACAAACTCAAGATGTCTTCTAATAAAGCTAAATAAAGTATCTCTTTAGTTTTAAAATAATAAAGCACATTAGTCTTGGGTAAACCGACTCTATCCGCAATTTTTTGAATTCTGGCTCCCTTAAAACCATGCAGCGAAAACTCCTTCTCAGCCGCAGCTAAGATTTTTTGCTTATTTTGTTTGGCGATATTTTGTTCTTTTACTTTCATTTTATACACAACTTTTCAAAGGAGACTTAGTTAATTTTAAATATGAATCTTAGTATCGGCATTATACCAAACATAGGGCTGTTCTAGAGCTAATTTAAACAAGTTGTTTAAACTAAAGGTTAACGGCAAGCGACGCGTAACTAGATAATTAGAATGTGCTATGAAATTAAGCTTAAATAAATTAATTTTTTGTAATACACGATAAATATTCTCTGTATAACAACAGAATTAAAAACCCACAAGATTGTGAGTTTTTATATCAATATTATTCAAGTCACTAATCTGAACTCGAGTTAAGAAGTCTCGTGTCAATTAAAGTTATACCTAAAATTGAACGAGTTACAAATACACATTCATTTTGATTTACATCAACGCTTACTCGATGAC
This sequence comes from Paraglaciecola sp. L3A3, assembly GCF_009796765.1. Taxonomy (NCBI): domain Bacteria; kingdom Pseudomonadati; phylum Pseudomonadota; class Gammaproteobacteria; order Alteromonadales; family Alteromonadaceae; genus Paraglaciecola; species Paraglaciecola sp. L3A3. The sequence goes on along the minus strand of NZ_CP047023.1, from coordinate 2,427,712 downwards.
GAAATCTTGTGGATAGCAAGGCGAATTTTCGTACGCAATAGCTGGCTATTGTTAAAAGACCCAATGCCGCTAAACGCAAAAAGACGTTATTAAGAGGCTCGGCTTATTCCGAGCCTAGGTTAACGAATACGCTACGAAATTACGCACAAACGTTTGTATAATTCATCATCCATAATTGCACCTTTGTGTTGCACTACTTGGCCTGCAACATGGGCGGCCAACTTCAATGACTGCTCTGGATCTTGACCTTCAATACGCTGCGCAATATAAGTTCCAGCAAATGAATCTCCTGCAGCAGTAGAATCAACTTGAACCGGAGCGGGTTTGAACGGCTGATGTACAACTAATTTATTGTCTACATAAACATAAGTCCCTTGAGAACCACATTTTATAACAAGTTCACTGGCAGAGAACTGTTGAAAATATTTAGCCATCTGCTCGTGATTTTGATGACCAAACATCACTTCGTGATCTTCTAATCCCGGTAAAATCACATCAGCTAAACTGTAAGCTTTTTCAAGCCACAATACAGCATGCTCCAATGAATCCCATAAACGTGCACGGTAATTTGGATCAAAGACAATCTTACAACCTTGTTTGGCCATAGCTGCAATACATTCAATAAATTTAGCTTTATCTTGATCAGATAAAATGGCCAAACTAATACCGCTAAAATAGACCATTTGATAGTTTTTAGCTGCAGCCAATAATGTATCAATATCCAAATATTGCATCATTTGGCTTGCTGCAGAACCTTTTCGCCAATACGAAAAGCTTCGCTCACCAGAATCATCGGTATGAATGGCATAAATACCAATTTCAGCTTGATCTGTTTCTACCACTAAACTGGTATCAATTCCTTCAGCTTGCCATGTGTGTTTCATCTTTTGACTAAAAGCATCAACGCCAATAGCTGATAAAATACTGACCTTACTGTTGCTTAAACAACGCTTAGCATAAACAGCGCTATTATAAGTATCACCAGCAAACGAGCGTTTTAAGTCGCCATTGTCTGCTGTGCTTAGCTCCATCATACATTCGCCAATTACTAATAAATTTTTCATAATTAAACTAAATTATCCCAAGGTAAAACTTTAGATTGTAAAACAGGAAGTAATTTTTTATAAGCCTGAATTAGAGACGTTTGGAACGTTTTGTTAGCAGATAATTGATTGCCGAACACTTCTTTTAAAGCTAAATAAAGGGCGACATCATGTTCTGCATCATCGTTACAACTAGCGGCAATAGCCAACATTTTCTCGGCAAGAGGATCAACTAATTGCTCTTTCTCTATATAACGTTTACGGCTGAACAGACACCAAGCAGCAACTGCTATACATAAAGAATCAATTGGATTTCCGTCTGCAATATTTTGTTCAATAATAGGCAAAATACGCATCGGTAATTTTTGTGAACCATCCCAAGCTATTTGACTTAATAAATGACGAATAGCAGGATTACGAAAACGCTTTAAAATGTCAGCGCTGTAACCCGCAACATCTAATTCTTTAGGTGCAGTAAAAGAAGGGACAATTTCTTGTTCTATCATATTTTGTACAAACTTAACTAAGTTTTCTTGTTGCATGGCATCGTGTACAGTTTCAATATCTGCTAACACACCTAAATAAGCCATACTGGAATGTGGACAATTTAATAAACGTAATTTTGCATTTTCAAAACCAGCAACATCAGAAGTAAATGTCACGCCAGCCTCTTTCCATGCAGGTTTATCAGCAGGTAGACAATCTTCTACAACCCATTGTACAAAAGACTCACGCTTAATAGGCCAATTATCTTTTATCGATAGTTGCTCAGAAACTTGTTGTCTTAATGCGTCATCAGTGGCGGGTGTAATCGAATCGACCATAGAACAAGGACAAATTAATTTTTCGTCTAACCAAGCCGCTAACGCTTTATCTTTTTGTTCTGCATATTGGATAATAGCATTTCTTAATTTTTTACCATTATCAGTCAGGTTGTCACAACTCATAGCACAAAATGGTTCTATACCCTGCTCTTTTCTGGTTGCTAAAGCTTCAACTAATACAGCAATGGCCGAGCATGCTTGTTGCTCCCCAGTTAGGTCTTGCTTGATATCAAGGTTATTTAGGTCTAAGTTACCTTCGCTATCTAAACAATAACCCTTCTCGGTAATTGTCATGGTGACAAATTTAGTACTCGCTGCGGATAATCTTGTTTGTAGAATTTGATATTGGCTTTTAGCCACTAACACTTCTTGAATAGAGCCCACTACTTCATAAGATGTGGTTTCATCTAAAACCGCGACTGTATATAAACCATCTTGAGGATTAAGGGCATCACTGACGCCTGTTGAACGCATAGAAACACATGATATTCCCCAATCACCGCCAGCCATTTGCATAGCTCTGTGGGTATACCAAGACTGATGCCCTCTAAAAAAAGCGCCAGGACCTATATGTACGATACCAATTGCAGGCTTTTTACCATTTAGACGATATTCAGGTATCGAAATGCCAGAACTTTTTAATTCACTTAAAGTGCTTTCAGTTAATTGCTTCACGTTTGTCCTATCCTTTTATTAATTTAAATCTATTTTACGTTATAGCTATTGAAAATAGCATCTGCTTTACCCTGCCAAGGTGATATAAATAATTGCTTTTTGTTAGTTGCTTTTAATACAGGTTTTTCTGCCTCAATTAGATGTTAGTTCCATTGCCCCTAAAACTGAAAAGGTCTGGATTAATTAACAGTAAGATTAATTGCAACAATCCATTTTATATATGATTAAAATCATATATTAGTAACTGATTGAAACATTATATATTCACTAACTATAAACTAGTCTAAGTATCGAATAACGAAATGCCATACACAGAATATAATTGAGTTAGTTCGCTAAAAAGTAAGAGTAAATGATAACACCAAATTAAAATCAAATAAAAATTAAAGATTTTATATGTAAATATGGATTGCCAAAACAGGTCATTTAACCGTATAGTTAGCTATGTTAAATTTAGGTTAAACTATGGGTAAGACGTTATTATGAAAAAACACACATTAACATCAGTTAAAAGTGCTATCGCACTTGCTATTGCAGTGTCTATATCAGGCTGTGGTGCTGACACAACACCAACTAGCGATGTAGCCACCACAACTAAAACAAAAATAGATACCACTGCGAAATTAGCAGAAATTCGCCAAGTGGCCAATCAAGGCCCATATAAAGCTAACTTTGAATCTTTTACCCAATACCAAATACCAGATTGGTATCAAGATGCTAAATTCGGTATTTTCATTCACTGGGGAGTTTATTCAGTACCTGCGCATAACGGTGAGTGGTACCCTCGTAAAATGTATCAACAAAAAGACGAAGAATTTAGTTATCACCAAGAACACTTTGGTAAACAAACTGAATTTGGATACAAAGATTTTATCCCTCAGTTTAAAGCTGAAAAATTTAATGCTGACCAGTGGTTAAAGATCATTGCTGATTCAGGTGCTAAATACATAGTGCCAGTTGCAGAACATCATGATGGTTTCTCAATGTACGACAACTCTTACACCCGTTGGGACTCAGTTGAAATGGGCCCTAAACGAGATATTATTGGTGAGTTGAAAAAAGCTACAGAAAAAACCGATATTCATTTTGGTTTATCTAGCCACCGTGCAGAAAACTGGTGGTTCTTTGATGGCGGACGTGAATTCCCATCGGATGTACAAGATGATGCTTTCCGTGATTTATATGGCCCAGCTGCCAATCGTGAAGATTCAGAAAAGGGATTAACGCCCCCAACTAAAGAATTTATGGACGACTGGTTATTACGTACTGTAGAAATTGTTGATAAATATGAACCAGAGTTAATTTGGTTTGACTGGTGGATGGCGTCAGAGCCTTTCCACAAACACGTTGAAGAATTTACAGCTTATTATTATAACAAAGGTATCAGTTGGAAAAACATGCCAGCTCTAAACTACAAAGAGCATCATGAAATGCGTTCGTTCATTCCAGGCTCTGCTGTTCTTGATATTGAACGTGGTGGTATGACAGATATTCATCCTCACTTCTGGCAAACAGATACATCTGTTTCAAAAAGTTCTTGGGGCTACGTGACTAATCATAAATATCGTAATGCCAATTCTCTAGTAGATGACATGATCGATATTATTAGCAAAAATGGCTCACTTCTACTAAACATAGGGCCTAAACCAGATGGAACTATTCCAGAAAAAGAAGTGAAGTTACTTAGCGAAATAGGTAGCTGGTTAAAGCTTAACGGCGAAGCCATCTATAATACACGTCCATGGGAAGTGTACGGTGAAGGTGAAACTTATGTTCCAGATGGTAAAAACTCAAATGACGCTGAAAAAAATCGTAAAGATTTCAATAGCAGTGATATTCGTTTTACCAAAAATGGCGACACCCTTTATGCCACTATGTTAGCTTGGCCTGGTGACAGTAAAGTCATAACGATTAAATCGATTAAGCCAAAATTCTACCCGAATAAAATTGCCAACATCACTATGCTTGGACATGATGGTAACTTGGCATTTGAACAAACAGATGAAGGCTTAAAGGTAACACTACCAGCTAGCTCTCCCTCACAGTATGCTCAGGTACTTAAAATTACTCACTAAGTAATAAAAGTTTGTAACTAAGCCGCCAAATTTGGCGGCTTTTTTGTATTTAGATATTTACAAAAAATAAAGAAATAAGAATTTAAAAAAATTGGCTTATTGAAAAGTCCTAATGTATTTCTCTAATATCTCGAAATACAAAATACGTAATAAAACTCCCCATAACGTTAAAAATAACAATAAAGACAATCCATAGAAACACTTCAAACTTGCTCTTATTATGTTGTTTGAACAAAAGTAACATTATGGGTATCAGTATTAAAACGCCCCCTAAAGCGGTTAGCAGAATCGTCAAAATAACGTATATGTGTGTTATTAAGTATGGCCCAAGATTACTGGGCGTTGTGAAAAGAATAAATAGACTTAAGGCTATAAACATAATACTTATATGTTTCCAATATCCGCATACAGCTATAATCATAATTAAATCCTTTAACTCAATAATTTATTGTATTTTATTTAAGTTTGGTAATTTCAAGTATAAAAAAAGCCGACTGTTATTTGTATAACAATCGGCTTTTTGTTTGAAAAAGGCTAATAATAACTAAAGCGTTATCACCTAGTGAGTTTTAGCTTGTTGACCTGTTTCTACTTGTGAATCCACAGTATATCGAACCACTTTTGGAGAACCTTCACCTCTAGCTGATTTTAATACCGGTAACCAATCTTTGCGCATTTTTTCTAATTTAGTTTTATGTTGAGACTCAGATACCAAATTATTTAGCTCATTAGGATCGTTAGCTAAATCGTACAATTCTTCGTACACAGCAGGCTCACCTTTAAGGCCTGCATCAAGATAGTTTCTATAAACAACTATGTCATTATCGTGCATACCGTATAAGATCTTGTTAACCGGAATATTCATTTCTCTAGCAAGCTTAATTTTTTGGGTAGCTGACATATTGTTGTTTTCATAATAACGAATGTACTTCCATTGATGATCTTGAATGGCTTCACATCTTGGATTGCCAAAGTGGGTAGACCATAAGTTTTCTGTAAACACATATTCACGCTCTGCAGTCTTACCTTTATAAATTACATCACGAATATCTTCACCCTGCATTGTATTTGGTACATCAGCACCTGCAAGCTTTAACATAGTCGGTGCTATGTCAATGCTCTGAACTAGTGCTTGGCTCTTCTTACCTTGTTTACCTTCTCTTGGATCATAAACAATCAAAGGCACATGAGTCGTTTTTTCATAACATAAAGCTTTACCACCAAGCCCCTGTTCGCCCATAAATAAGCCGTGGTCTGAGGTGAAGATAATCACCGTATTATCGGCAATACCTTGACGTTCTAACTCTTCTTTTAAATGTCCGACTAAACGATCTATGCCAGTCATAGCTTGTAATTGGCGAGTATAACGCTCTTTTAGTTCATCAGGATTATCTACGTAATTATAGCCCGCTTGTCTATCCTCAGCTCTTAACAAATCAGTAGATAACTTAGGCGTTTTAATATCGGCTTTGGCAATGTAGTTTTCTGGTAATGGCAGATCGATATCTCGGTATTTAGTACGATATATTTCATCGTCAGTTGGTTTCATCTTCATATTGCTGGTGCCTGCACCATGGGGCAAGTTAAAATTAATCGACAACATGAAAGGTTTGTTTTGTGGACGTCTGTCTAAAAACTTCAGAGCTTTATCAAATTTATGTTCATTTGAATTTAAAAAATCCAGCATGCCTTCTTCGACAATTTCCACTTGGGTATCTGATTCTGCTTCAGAAAAAATTGGATGTTTTTCTTTTGGATAAAAATAGATATGGCCATTGCCTGCATACCAGTAGTCAAAACTTTTTTCCATTAAGCCTGTGGCATAACCCTGCTCACCAACTGGTGAATGGTTTTTACCTACCCAACCGGTGTAATAGCCCGCTTCTCTGATTTTTACCGGATAAGAATTGCTCCACGCCTCAGGAGAAACAGCAGTCCCTGAATTAAAGTTAACGCCATGTCTACGCTCATACTGACCTAATAACAAAGATATTCGACTAGGGGTACAAATAGCACTAGAGACATGAGCATTAGTAAATAAGACCCCCTGCTCTGCTAAGTCATCAATATTAGGCGTTTCGACAATTTTATTACCTGTAACCCCTAAATAACCATAAGGTTGATCATCAGTTAATATCAATACAATGTTGGGTTTTTGTTGAGCAGCCAGTGCTGTATTAAAACAGCATATGCCTGCTAACAATAATCCTGTTAGTTTAAGTGCGGTTGGTATTTTCATAACCTGCAATTTTCCTTTGTTTCTTAATGAATACGAATAATAAATATGAATAGTTAATACAACAGTTCAGTAAAGCCATTTAAATTTTTGTGATTTGCCAAACATAACTTTTTGTTTGGTTTATTTGATAAATTTTGGTAAATAAGTCTTCGATCTTTTGCCGCAAATTTTTCTCTTCAGTAGAAGATTCAAGATACGTGGCAACTAGCCCCTGCAAATAACCATGCCATGGTTTACCTTCAGACAATTTTAGATGCGCTGCTAATACATTTGCTACTTGTTGCATATCGGCTAAATTTGTCTGTGGATATTTGCTTAACATAGTAAATTCTACATGTTTAATATTGCGTAAAGTACCTGACGCTTTTGCCCTTTCATCATTCATGGCTTTAACTGCAAGGGCCTGTTGATACATAGGCGTATTTTTATTGAAAGCCAAATTCACTCCCGCCGCTAATTCAGCTGGACTATAATGACCCACTGCTATGTCGCCAATTTTAAGTTGATAGTTACCATCAGTTAAACCTTTAACAACTAGTCTTTGTTGATTTAGTTCTTGTTGAAATGGTATGTCAGATAACAGCGCTAATTGTTGGCCTTCCACAGGAAAAGGTATGGCTTTTTGCTCACAAGAAAAGGTGATTTGTGTGGCTGAAAATTCAGGGTCTTGAGTCAATGTACTATTGTACATACGTGTTATAGCTTGCTGCTTAGCATCTATTTGTATATCTGCCACAAATGTTGATTCATCTTGTGCCTTAAGAAAACTATAGGCCATCAAAAAATGCCCTTTGTCTTTCGGGTGCACTCGGTCAACGCCGACAATAGTGCGACTTGGATCGATGTCTTGCCACTTTTTATTGATAGTTAACATGGGGGTTTGAAAATCGACCACCGAGGCTTGGTATTGAACAGCTAACTCAGTGAGCTCTTTACCATAAACCGCTAACTCATCATTTCGACCAAAATTATTGAAAGTTTTTAATACAGCCGTTTGGTCGTAGATAGAAGGAGTAATAAAAACAATATCACTGTTCATTTGCGCTAAAGCATCGGCAATGGTGCGCATATTCGCCATATAGTCCTCACGTACCACAGCTTGTTGTTTTTTTTGCTCTTGTTGTTCTTTAGTGGTGCTAGGTACTTTTTGATACAACCAACTACCTACATCGTTCATACCTAACATAATGGTTGATTTTGTGGGCTTATGAATTGCTATATCTTGCTCAAAACGTTTTATCGTACCTTTAGCAGTGTCGCCAGATATACCAGCGTTGTAATACTTAAAAGGCTTATCTGGATAACGAGTCGCGTTAAACAAAAATATGTCTTTGTGGTAAGAGCCGCCGTGGGTAATCGAATCGCCAATAAAGACCACTACGTCATCTTTAACAAACTTAGGAACCGGTTTGTTATGGATATTCGCCTTGGCCCCTGCACTTGAAGCCAAGCCAAACATAACACTAGCGACTAACCAAATATGCGTTATTTTCATAATCTATACTTCCATAAAATCATGCTATTGCTACTTATTAAGTGTCATTTAACAACAGCACTTAACAAAGGCTCAAACGAACAGCATTAACGGACAGTAAACGTTTTAGACGCGGTCACACCATTGCGGTAAAAGGTTTCTTTTCTGTTCGCGGCTAATGGGTAGGCATCGTCCCAAGAATAAATAGAAATAGTTGCAGTTCCAGATTTCAATGCTTGCACTTCACCAAACTTATTAATGCTTAGCACACTTGGATCGCTTGACTCCCACACTACTCCTTGTCGCTTGGCATTAAGTGGTAACACTTGACTGTGTAACTTATGTGATTCACCTACTTCAAAGCGAGTGTTGTCTGCCAATATATTCAGTTTTGTCACAGCTACTAAACGGTTTTTCTCAAGTACTTTGCCTAACAGTTCGTATCCGGCTTGTTGTTCTGCGGTTAACGTATCTAAAGGTAATCCACTAAATCTTTTCACCCCCCATTTAGCATTCACCACTTTATCACCCACTCTTTCTAGCAAGTCGGAGCGTAGATCAAAGAAACGGCCTGCCGGGAATTCTTTACTGGGCGCATAACGTTTGAAGTCTTTATTAAATGCGTAAACAATGCCCACATCATCCACATCTTGAAAAGTGTTATTACCAATATACCAAGTATAAATATGCTTTCTAGGCTCACTACTTGCGCCCTTAGCTTGTGGCCAAAAACTGATACCATCGACTTGTTCAGCCATCGGCATTTCTACACCAGCCGCCTCGGCAATAGTTGGGTATATATCGGTTAAGTTGACTAAGCCATCATAGGTTCGATAACTGCCATCTTGACTGGCTGGTACTACATTAGGAAAGTTTAATACTAAAGGCACATGTAAGCCGTTATCAGCATTACCGCCTTTACGACCAGGATAAATTGAGCCGTCAGCCATTACATGACCGAAAGTTTCTTTTGTGCCATTATCGCCCATCACCACTATTAAGGTATTTTCACGTAAACCTTGTTGCTCGATTTTATCTACGACTTTACCGATTAATTTGTCCATATACTCAATCATGTCTGGAAAATATTGTCTATCGTCTCCCCTTTGATTGTTGTAGTCGGCATTTTCAGGAAATTTATCAAAAATAGTTTTAGGACGGGTATCAGGTGTCGGTTTATGATCATCATGCACTAACATCATGGGGTAATATAAAAAGAAGGGTTTATCTTTATTTTGTTCTATAAAATTTAAGGCATGACGATTGACTATATCCGGTCCATACCAACGGCGCCCCGTTTCAGGATCTAGATCGGTACGACCGTTATAGTTTTGTTCTTGGCCATTAATCACAAGATTAGGATTGATAAAACGTTGACCTTCAGTGATGACATCAAACGCGGCATAGTCATCCCAGCCAAATTCACTAATATATTTTTCAGCCGGTATTTCTTTTGTGCCTCTGGTTTGTTTCCATTTGCCAAACAAACCAGTGGTATAGCCTGCTTTTTTAAATGCATCACCAAATGTTATATCTGAGGCATGTTGTGACTTTGGTTTTAAATAATTTCTATCATTATTTTTACCGCTCATTAAAGCGATACGGGTATTTTCACAGATAGGGTAAGCAAAAGCGTTATCCACACGTAAACCACTCTTAGCTAATTGATCAATATTGGGTGTGCTAAACACCTTGTTTGTAAATTCACCATCATAACTATGTAAACGATTAGCACCATATGCAGTGACACCATAATGACTTAAATCATCAATCAATATAAATACAATATTTGTTTTATCGTGAACTGCAGAATTGTTTTGTATTAAATCAAATTTATGCGCCTTGGTTTGCTCTTTTAACTCAGTGTTATCCACATTATTAGCCCCACATGCACTGACCACAATAGTAATAGCTGACGCTAATATAAATTTGAATTTCATAAAACCTACCTACAATTAACAAAACAAAACTTCACATACGACATCAATATGCATATATAAAAAACAGATGCCAATTACTAACAAATAACCAACCATTAAATTATGCAGCAGAAAAACTTAGAACACACAATATTTACAGAATAATTACATTTATCAAGCAGCATTTTAGCTTTATTATCACTAATATAGAAACACTTACCAGCAATTAAATATAAAAACATACAATTATTTATAAAACACAAACTTGGATTAATAACAAAATGAAATACAAATTAAGATTAGTGGGTATAGTACTAGCATGTTCTTTTACTCATGGTGTTTTAGCGAAGAAAGACTTACCCCAAAGTATGTCTCAACAACCTAATATATTATGGATTGTTACTGATGATCAGCGAGCTGATAGTATTGCTGCGTTTAACATGGCTACCACGGGTAAATCAGAAAGTGCATTAGGGTACGTTGCATCACCCAACATAGACGCTTTAGCTAAAGGTGGTGTAATGTTTACCTAACTCACCAGCTTGTGCTCCCTCTCGCGATTCTATGCTTATGGGTTTATATCCACACCATAGTGGCCGATATGGTTTCGAACAAACTCACAATGAACATGATTTAGCCACTAAACCTATCCCACAAATATTAAAAGAAAACGGTTATCAAACGGTCAACATTGGTAAGTCAGGTTACCGTGTGTATGAATGGCAAAACAAACCCACTTGGAACTCACTAAATTTTTACGATTTAGAGGTCAGTTATAAAAATGACTTAAACAAACATGGCTTAACCGACTTTTATAAAGACACCACAAGATCAAAAGGCCAAACCAATATACGTGAGTTGTATTATTTTCCCGATAATAGAAATGAAGAAACTTGGTTAGTAAAAGACAATGAAACAGTAATACCTGACCAAAATTTAGATAAAGAGTTACATATATTAAGAGCTTATAGTCGTAAAAATGCTGAGATGATATTAGGTGGAGTATCACCTAAACCAGCTGGCGAAACATTGGATGGACATATAGTTAAAACCTTTCAACAGTATTTAGCTAATCCAAACACTCGTTATAAAACTAACTTCAAACGCACTTTACAAGGCCCCGATAGCACCCGACCTTTAATGATTAATTTAGGTTTTCATTTACCCCATACTCCAGTATTGCCGCCTAAATCATTTCGAGATCAATTCAAAAATAGGGAGTATATAATTCCTGACTTCTCCAAACAAGAACGCGAGAAATTACCAGCTCAACTGAGAAAGTTATCCGAAGTAATGGATATGAGCGCTATGACTGATAAAGATAAACAACAAGCGATTGCCGATTATTATGCATTTTGTGCTTACGGTGACGCGTTAATTGGTGAGGCTATAGAATCGTTTAAACAATACAGTAAAAGTAACAATCAAGAATACGTGATTGTGCTAACAGTAGGCGACCATGGTTGGCAACTTGGAGAGCAAGGCATTGAGGCTAAATTTAGTCCTTGGAATACCTCTAATCAAGGGATCATAATCGTTGCTGAATCTTCGCCTAAAGCATTTCCAGCCAATACAGTACATTCAAACTTTATTGAATACGTTGACATAGCTCCTACTCTATATGGTGCTGCAAATATCCAAGAGTCTAATATTGATACTCCATTAGATGGTTATGATTTAGCCAAAGTATTATCAAACAACAATAAAAAACGAGAATACGTGATAGGCGAAATTAACCATGTAGTTGGTCCAAGAGCTTTTATACGTTCACAGCGTTACGCTTTTTCTATGCGTACTCGACCAAAGAACGGTAAACCTGGTCAAGGTTTCGAACCTGGCGAAGATATAAAATGGGCTTTCACCGCTAGCTCTAAAAAAGTAGAAATGGCTTTGTACGATCTTAATTGTGATCCGAATGAACAAAATAATATTGCTTACAATAAAAATTACCAGCATATATCAGCATATTTTCGTAACAAATTAGGCAACATTGTTTTAGGCGATGGACGAGTAGAAATTGATTGGAAAAAAACCAACAATTATAAAGTAACGGATTTTGCTAAGGGAGCAGACGATAAAAAGCTACAAGGATTACCTACCATGCCGACTTGTTCATTATAATACTAACCAAGTCTCGCTATAGATAAGACTATAGCGAGATTTATTATTTTGGCCGAAACACTTCCTCTACTTGACCTAAATAACCATAATCGTCGCCACCTAAACGACCTATTGCGTCTAGCTTATAAGGATCAACTTTTAACCGCCCCGCTTCACTAGGTAAAATTATTTTGTCATCAACGTAAACCTTTTTAACTAAACCTAAAATCATTGCCTGTTTAGCAGTGATATCTTCAACTCGATATTTTTCACAAGCATAAGCTACACGACAATCTTTTAATCTAGGTAAACTAGATCCTGTAAATTCAACCATTTCAAGACCCAACGTTTCGATCTCGGACTCACCTTCAGCTAATTCCGCAGCACTATTAGTGACTTGTGAGGCAAGTTCTCTATGGGCAATATGCACCACAAAGTGGCTACGTTCGATAATGTTAAATCGCGTATCTTTAAGTGCTCCATCCGACTTTTTACCAATAGAAAGCATAAGCAAAGGCGGATCACTAGACACTGCGCTAAAATAGGAAAATGGAGCTAAGTTAAATCCATTATCTTTATTTTCGCTTAATACCCAAGCAACTGGTCTAGGTGTGAGAGTTTGGATCATTGTATGATAAACACGATTTGCAGATAATTGCTCTAAATCAAAAATCATAAATCCCTTCTAAATAGGTCAGTTAAACTGATGGGTTAATAGGAACAAAAAACAATTGAAAGTGGTACATAAAACATAGTAATGATAACTAGCTGACTTGACTTCACAACAAAATAGGCGGATAACAACTAGTGTTAACTAATTGTTTATACATGAGATTTAATCAAGGTTGTTGTATGACCTCTAAAGTTCGTAACGTAATAATCCTAGTTTTAGTTTCTATTTCTGCGGTAGCTGGGCATAAATTAGGTCTATTTTCAACTAAGTTAAATTTATTATCTCCTGCCAATCACACTTCAATTTACCCTATATCGACTGACAATATAACTGAAGATTTTCAAATAAATGAAGACAATATTTATTTAAAGTGTTCAGTACACTTTAATGCTAAAGATAACTATTGTGCTATTACAATTTTACTTAACCTGAGCTCTGGATAAGAAGTATCGTCTAATTTGAATTTATCATTACAATTCAATAGCTTAATAATATTCACCTAAATCACGTCACCTGAATGCTTACTCGGTGTAACAAATTTTTGTGTATAGCAAGGCGGATTGTCGTACGTAATAACATGTTATTACTAGGCAATCCAACGCCGCGAAGCACAAAAAGAGCGTTATCGAGAGGTTCGGCTTATCCAGAACTCAGGTTACTTAGATGTGATGATGAAAATATGCAAGGCATTGGTTCTGACGTTTATATTCCTATCGCTGAAGAGTTCAATTTACTTCACGATATAGACATGTAGGTCATTGAAATGACCTTCAAAACCATAAAACAAGAAAAAACTTAGCGAATCAAGATATAACAGTTTGTATCAATATTTCTGCCAGTGAATTAAACCACGAACAACTTGTCGCTAAATTTCAGACATTACTACAAACCTACAATATTCAGCCCAATAAAATAGAATTAGAAATAACAGAAACCAGTCTTATAGATGTGAATGAAAAAAGTATTCATTACTTACAAGACATCCGAAAACTAGGCGTAAAGTTAGCACTAGATGATTTTGGTACTGGCTACACAGCATTCAACCAACTCATTAAATACCCAGTTAACACCTTAAAAATTGATAAGTCATTTATTGATAATTTCACCCTAGCAGATGACAAAAAGATCATTATGCTTAACGCTATTTTATCTATAGCTAAACTTATAAATTACAGACGGTTGTTGAAGGTATAGAAACACAAGAGCAATTAGAATTTATGCAAGTTAATGGCTGCGATATGGCTCAGGGATATTTATTATCTAAGCCCCTGAGTCTTGAAGATTTCTTAACATTGCTCAATTAATTGATTTTTATTCAACAAATAATTTAGCAATATCATTATCTATCGCTTGGGCTGCTGCTAAAGCTTGGGGCAAAGGTAAACCTACTTTCATTCTGGGGCGTTTATGGCCAATCTGAGTGAGATAAGCGTCTGATAATAAAGACTGACGGCGTTTTATTAATGTATATAACTGCTGTGCATCTATCTTAGGATTTAACGCCCCAATACTTTGTTCAAATGTATCAAGTACGGGCTCCCCTAATCCCTGCAATAAAGCTTTAGCTATCTGCCAGTGACCTTCAATGTTTGGGTGAACCCCATCTTTTGCGTAATAAAATTCAGGGTTGACCTTTCGTTCTAGTTGTAATTTGTTCTGCATAGGAAAGTGAATATCGATCACTTGCCAGTTTTGTTTGACACTTTGTGTTTGCAACCAAACAGAATATTGATCTAATACTGCAGAGTAATTTTGGCTAGTATCTCCATCATAGTCGGGTGGTGTTAAATGGATTAACTCAGTACCTTCTGCCGTCACCGTATTGTGTAAATTGGTTACTCCTTGTTGATAAGCCTTAAATCGATTTTCATCAAAAGGTAAATAGATACCATCATTTATTCCATAACAAGAAAAGACTAGTTCCGGTTTAAGCTCATCTAAACTGCGTTGTAACCTTTCCTCTGCATCCGGACGGGGAAAAGCGCCACCAGCATGACCCACTTCCGATAAGCCCGATACGGTTTCGCTGGGTAAACCAATATTGATAATTTCGTATTCATTTTCTGGATGAGCTACTTTCAAGTAAGCTTCAACATAGGCCACATAATGCCCTGCATAGGTAATGCTATCCCCAATGAAAACAATGCGTTTAGTTTCTTTTGGGATTTTTATCTGGGTACTTGCACAAGCATTGAGCAATACCATCAAAAAAATTATCAGACACTTCACTTTAACAAACAATTTAGTCATTATTATTCCAATCCACCCGTAGTACGCGATTTATATTCCGCCACTTGAGGTTCAAGTAATAGACCCCTGTTTGTTGTTCTTGAAACCATTCCCATCTAGCCGGGCCATTGTTTTTATTGTGGTAACTATTGATCCAAACACCATTTTCTTCATACACATCCAGTCGGTATTCACCTGCATCAGGGGTGACTATTTGTAATCTTTCATGACGGGCTTCTCCAGTAAGATTAATGTCATAACTAAGACTTAATAAGTTTTCAGGATCATGAGTAATAGGAATTAAAAATGGTTGTTGAATGATTCTATCCACCATAAATACTTCATACTCCACCTCTTTTTCTAAAGTTTGCCAATCCATCATATTCACTCTGGCTAACATTTGTGGTTGATAATGTTTTTCTGAAACCTTACGGTACGCATGCCAAGCTTCTAGCGCTTTAGCAATACTTTGCTTCGCACTAGTGGCGTATTCTAATTTTTGCTTATCTTGTTGATAAAATTCTAACCAAACGGCCGTTTCAATTTTTGCCGCATAATACAAACCTAGATAAGAAAAGGCTCGTATATCATCTAAAGTGCGAGTCAATAAAAGGTCATCCTCTTTTACCCTAATTTGTTTCGCTGTATGAAGAGCAAAATCTGCGTTAATCGTTAAGGTATTGGCTAATTGCACAGGCGTTACTAAGTTGGTTAAATCTTTTTCTACTAAGCTCAATTCAACATATTTCCTGGCATTTATTTGACCACTTTGAGGCATACTTTTAGCCACTTGAAAATCATTTACATATCTAAAGGTTTCTCTAGACGAAACACTTTCTGCTGCAAAATTTCTATCACCAGGCTCAAATTGATAGCGATTCACCGCTGGTACTATTTTTGAAGATGCTTGCCATGCAAGATACAATTGATTGGCATCCACCTTAGGAAATTTAACTTTTAACTGATTAATAAAAAAGGTTTTATCTAACTCAAGGTTATAGGCTAATCGTCCCCAAATCATAAAACGGTACCAATGTTTATCTATTTCATAACGGTTAGTGTCATCAACAAATTTATCTGCATTGGTCTTTCCCCACACATAACCATCAGAGCCCATATGTATACCTTCAGTAATATCAATGGGGATATTTCGATATAAATTTTGGGCATAGTCCGGATCTCCCCATCGATAGACAAAAATATCGTCATTTCTTAAATTCCACCACGTTTTAATATTTGCACGCTCTATGGTAGGTATAACCTTTTGCGCAATATGTGATGGTTCAGGAGAGGAATATAAACGAGCCATAAGATACTTAAAACTAAAGGAAAATTGGTCAGGATAATCTGCCCAATATTTTGCAATGCCTTTATAACCTGAATACCAGAAGCGATGAATAAAGCTGACTTCTCTTTCTGGGTGAATACTTTTAGCATCAGCTAAACCTTTGCCGTAGGTTTCCCATAACCATTTTTCACGACTCCAGTTGTTAACCTCACCATCTGCTGGCATACGTTCACCAGCGGTGATCCCTACCCCTTTAAGATCTGGATAAGTTAAAATTAATTCTTTTACTGCTTCACGAAAAAAAGCCACGGTTTTAGGATTGTCAATTTGTTCGTCGATGCCATGTTGGCCCTGAATACCATTGGTATAAATTGACCATGTAATTAGATGAATATCTATGCCGCGAGATTTTGCATAGGCCATGACTTTGCGCCAAAAAGTAATTTTTTGTTCAATCGAAATTGACTTCACTTTCTGCAAATTATCTAGCACTTGATTAGAAACGCCCCCCGCTTCACCCCAGACAGCTATACGAGCATCTAACTCAGCTGTAGTTTTATATACATCATCTAAAGCAAGCCCTGGATATTTTGCTAATTTCAACATAGAGGTGAAAGGTTGAGGGTTCCATAAAGTGAGTTGGTTATAACGATTAAGTGCCATCTGGTCCAAATAATGACACCAAAAATCAAAGTCCCACACCACTTCAATATTTTTTTGCGCTGAGCTTCCCGTATCATCATAAGAAGGCGATCTTGCATCTAAAGGGATATTGAATTTAAGCCCACGCTTTGTAAAGTGAGGCTGTTGAGAGGCACTAATTTTAGCTAAAGGCACGGCAAAACTAACTTGTTCTTTTATTTCTAATAGAGCATACATAAACCCATGATCATCAGACGCTTTGATTATCAGTTGAGTGCCAACAAATTCTATATTGAATCCTTGTTCTTTAATCGATTTATCAAACTCTAACTTAATCGAGCTAACGTCTGAACTTACCGGTAATTTAGCAAGTTCAGTATGTAAAACACTTTGCCCAAACTTTATCATTGGACTAGAGCGCTCAGTTAAAATAGGAAACTGAAACGTATTTACTTCTAATGTTTTATCCTTAGCTGACACGTTTAATACAACAGCAAGTAAAAGCATTCCTACTGTGTATCGGATTAGCCAAAGAATTTGTGGCAACACATTATTATTTTTATTCATCACCACATTTCCTTACTTCTTAATGTTTACTGGTTTATTTTAAATACAAATGCATGTTCACCGGTTTTAACTTTTGGAGCTTGGATCTTTAAACCGTTGGCATTTTGTTTCCATTGAATAGTTTCAGTACTGCCCAACAAACTAATGTTTTCTACTTTCAATTTATCTAAAGTGACAGCACGAATATGTATTTGCTCAGTGGGCCAATCCATAACAGTAGCGTACAGGGTTTTTCCTTGAGTGGTGAAACGAATATCTTTTTCAGTATTATCTTTATTTTTATGTTCACTTAAATGACCTTCAATCACCTCGGCCGGACCTTCTCCATATATAGTCCAAGGTTTAGTGCCATATATAGCTTCACCATTCACTTTTAACCATTTACCAATTGCTAATAACCTATCTCTAACGGGCTGTGGTATTTCACCTTTTGCCGTAGGGGTAATATTTAACAGTACGCCGCCATTTTTACTGACTACATCCACTAAAAAATCTATCAGTCTATTAGCCGATTTATAATTTGGATTCGCCACATGAGTCCAAGAATCCCAATCAATTGAATCATCAGTTAACCAAGGGAATTCTTTTTTCTCACTCATTCGAGCACGCTCCAAATCCAATACAGCGCTACCTTCTTCAAGATCATTAAATTTATAGGTAACCACAACATCTTGTTGTTTTTTGGCTGCTTGGTTGTAGTAATAAGACAAAAACTCCAGACGTTTCTTTTCATCAATGATGTTCATCTTATTGTCAAAATACACCAGATCAGGATCATACTTATCAACCACTTCGATAATTTTATCCAACCATTGTTGATTAAATTTATCGTCAGGCAAAGGATCAGCTTCGGTCATATGTTTGAAGTTAAATGTACCCTTGGGTACTTTTGGACCATATAACTCTGCATATTCTGGATTTGAGGTATCAGTATTTTCATCCCAGGTTGGATACCAAGCATATTTCCATTGATGATGAAAAGTAGCGATAAACTTCATGTCTTGGGCACGAATAGCTTTGGCCATTTCACCTACAATATCTCTTTTCGGGCCCATGTCAGCTGCATTCCATTTGGTCAACTCACTATCCCACATAGCAAAACCATCAGCATGTTCTGTTACCGGCCCTGCAAACTGGGCGCCCGCGTCTTTAAATAATTTAGCCCATTCGTTTGGATCAAATTTTTCAGCAGTAAACATAGGAATAAAGTCTTTATAACCAAACTTATCTAACGAGCCGTATGTTTCTTCATGATATTTACGAATAGGATGACCTTCACGATACATCCAAATTGAGTACCATTCTGTTTCATGGGCCGGTACTGTATAAGGTCCCCAATGAAAATATATGCCAAACTTGGCATCCACAAACCAATCAGGAGTTTTGTGGGTTTTCACCGAATCCCAGGTAGCCTGATACTCTTTAATAGGTGGATTTACCAAAGAGTTTATAGAAGCTTTGTTATCTGGAGTTGTGCAACCAAGAGTCATGGAAGCAGTGACAAATAGAAGGGCTGTTGTTTTCACTAGTTTACACCTTATATACAGTTTTGAAATTCAAAGACATTGAATTGGTTATATATAGTTAACTATATTTAACACTATAATAACAATGGCATTAATTGACAGGTATTTGTGTAAAAATGATAAAACACAACCACCACCCTTTTACTGAAAATTAATTTAAAGCGTCTTTTAAGTCATAAATTTTATTCATCCTGACCCATTTCTCTCCATCTTTCGCCCATTTTAAAGGCTTCTGATATTTCCACATCAATTGTTCCCACTCATCACTTTCTTTACGTCCTTGTTCAGTTTTGGGTGGTTCATTTGGATCAAAGTCTTCTGTAGTTTCCATTATCATCACTAATCGGTCACCTAAATGGTAAATCTCCATATCCAAAATGCCTAACTCTTTCATATTTGTGGTAATCTGCGGCCAAGCGTGTTCAGGCTTATGATATTCAATATATTCTGCAATCAATTTTTCATCATTTTGTAAGTCTAAAGCTAAGCAATATCTGTTTATTTTATTCATGGTTCTCTCTTTGTGTATTCGTGAAATTCATTGTTGTTTTTATCTATTTGTTATAATCTAAATCAAATATGAAACCAAAACTTTAGCAATAAATGCTAGTAAAATATATCATTTATGTTTCTTAAATGTTTATAAAATAGAGAAAATAATGCGTTTAATTAAACCTGTCTATAAACAAAAAGCCTTAATAGTGACTATCGCCACAATTTGTGTGAGTTTAGTTAGTCCTATCGTTAAGGCAGCGAATGATTGGGAAAATCCAGAAGTTATCCAAGTGAATCGAATGCCCGCAAGAGCCACTTCTTATTCATTTGATAATATTGATCAAGCTTTAACCAGAGATAGAAACCAATCTACTATTCAATCCTTAAACGGAACTTGGAAGTTTAATTTTGTTGCTGACAGTAAAGACCGGCCCACAGATTTTTATCAAACTAATTTTGATCACTCAAAGTGGCAAGATACAGTTGTGCCTTCAAACTGGGAATTACAAGGTTACGGAATCCCAATTTATACCAACAATACTTACCCAATGTTTGAAAACGTCAATGAAATTGTTCCCCCATTAATTACCAGAGCCAATCCTGTTGGTTCCTATATCAAAGAATTCTCTGTGCCTAAAGCTTGGCAAGAGCAACAAATTATTATTCATTTTGGTGGTGTCACATCTGCTTATTATTTATGGGTAAATGGAGAAAAGGTTGGTTACGCACAAGGTAGTCGTCTGCCTTCAGAATTCGATATTACAGAATATATTAAAACTGGGTCAAACAAACTTGCTATACAAGTGATGCGTTGGAGTGATGGCAGTTATTTAGAAGATCAAGATCACTGGCGCATTAGTGGTATACACAGAGAAGTCATGTTAATGGCTCAACCTAAAATAGCCATCAATGACTTTTTTGTAAAAACCAAACTTAATGATAGTTACGATTCCGCAGTATTAGAAATTAACCCTAAGTTATCCAATATTGAGCGGAAAAACTTAAAAGGTTGGTCGATCAAAGCAGAACTGTTTGATGCTGATTTAAAACCAGTTGAAAATACAAACATGCTAGTCGATGCTAGCTTACCAGCTCGAGTGATCTATCCACAAAGAGATAATTTCAAGTTCGGCTTATTATCCACCACAGTAAAACAACCTAACTTGTGGTCTGCAGAAACCCCCTACCTATATACTTTAGTGTTATCGCTCATTGATAACAAAGGAAAACTCGTAGAAACCCGTAGCAATCGAATTGGTTTTAGGGATGTTAAAATCAATGATGCAGGGCAATTGTTAATTAATGGTGAAAGTGTTGAGATTATCGGGGTAAATCGCCACGACCATGATGCCAAAAAAGGTAAAGCTTTATCTCGAGAGAATTTACGCGACGATATTATTTTAATGAAGCAGTTTAATTTTAATTCTGTTCGTACCTCTCATTACCCTAACGATCCCTATTTCTACGAACTTGCCGATGAATATGGTATTTACGTGATGGACGAAGCTAACATTGAATCTCATGGTGTGGGTGGGTTATTGGCTAACCTTCCTGAATGGAATCATGCCATGACCAATCGAATCCAACGTATGGTTGAACGAGACAAAAACCACCCATCTATCATTTCATGGTCTATGGGTAATGAATCAGGTACTGGACCTAATTTTGCCGCGGCTGCTGGTTGGATAAAAGATTATGACCCCACACGTTTTATTCATTATGAAGGTGCGCAAGGCGATCCTAACCACCCCAAATATGTCGGTTTATCCACTCGCTGGACAACCAAAGAAGAAGCTAAACTTTATCATACTCCTTTGGCAAACCCGACAGATCCAAAATTTGTTGATGTGATAAGTCGTATGTATCCAAATTTAGATGATCTAATAGGACTGAGTGATAGCCCTTACATTAATCGTCCTATTTTAATGTGTGAGTACGCTCACGCTATGGGTAACTCGTTAGGTAACTTAGCTGAGTATTGGGACATAGTACGAGAGCGAAAAAATGTCATTGGCGGCTATATTTGGGATTGGATTGACCAAGGGTTAGAAACACAAAACGATAAAGGCGAAACCTACTTAGCCTATGGTGGCGATTTTGGCGATACGCCTAATGACTCTAATTTTTGTTTAAATGGCATAGTCGATTCGTATCGTCAACCTAAACCACAAATGTGGGAAGCAAAGTATGTATTCCAACCTGTTAAGTTTTCAGCCCTGCAAGTAAATAAAGGCGAAATAACGGTTAAGAACAGACATGACTTTGTTAATTTAAATGAATATGCATTTCACTGGACAGTGACTGAAAATGGTCATGTTATTGAAAGCGGTAATATCGCTGATATCGATATTGCCCCAGAGCAAACTGAATCCATTAAAGTACCTTTTAATAAGCCCAATATTCAAGCTGGTGCACAATACGCACTGAACCTTAGTTTACGTACTACAAGAGATGAGCTATGGGCTGTAGCAGGTCATGAAATAGCCAAACAACAATTTGTTTTGCCCTTTAGCAAAACCGCTAAACCGAACAAAGTGAGTGGTCAATTAAATGTATCCAGTAAGGGTGATCTCGCTATCATTCGAGGACAGGATTTTTCTACCACCTTTAGTAATCAAACGGGCTACCTAACTGAATACAACTTCAAGAACCAAAATGTTATCAGTCAACCTTTAAAAGCTAATTTTTATCGTCCACAAACTGATAATGACAGACTGGGTTGGAAAACCGATACTAATATGGCTATTTGGAAAGCGGCTTCTGAGTCGATGAAGCTGGTCAGTTTTAATATAGAATCAGTAAATAATACTGTCAGTATTAAAACAGTTCATAACCATACTAATAAGATTGTAGTCAATACAAATTATACAATCTTAGCCAACGGTGAAATAAACGTTACCATGAAGCTAGATGCCGATAAATCATTACCTTCTTTATTACGAGTGGGAATGACCACAGGTGTGAATGCAGCGTTTGCCGATATGTCATTTTATGGGCGTGGTCCTTTTGAAAATTACAGTGACAGAAATCAAGGCGCTGACTTAGGCTTGTATTCTGGCACGGTTGATAGCTTTGCTTATCAATATGTTCGTCCCCAAGAAAGTGGTAACCGCACTGATATTGATTGGTTATCCTTAACCAATTCTCAAGGCGTCACCTTTAAAGTGGATGGTCAGCAAGCCTTAAGCATGTCGGTATGGCCCTGGACCGCCGAAAATTTAGATAGCAGTGCACATACTTATGATTTAATCGAAAATAGTTTTAACACGGTGAACATTGATCTAATTCAAGCAGGAATTGGTGGTATTGATAGTTGGAGTCCAAAAGCAGCACCAATTAAAAAATATCAAGTGCCTGCTGGGAATTATCAATACAGCTTTACCCTATCACTAAAATAATCATTATTGCTCTTTTTACTAAGGTAACCTTTTGAACAGTTAAAACTAGGTTGCCTTCATTTAATTTAAACATGATTTATACATAACAGCTCAAATATAGGTATAGAAAACACTAAGGAACACTATGAATATAAAAATGCAAAAACCATTGTTAGCTTTAATTACAGGTGCCATTTTAAGTGCCTGTAATACTACAACTAGCGAAACGATGGTTTCAAATCAAAACGCAGATAAACCCAATATAGTCATCTTTTATGTAGACGATCTCGGTTACGGTGACTTAGGCGTTTATGGTGCCAAAGGTGTAAAAACACCCAATGTTGATGCCTTAGCTGCCAATGGCATCCGTTTTACTGATTCCCATAGTTCGGCAGCAACCTGTACCCCTTCTCGTTATTCCTTGTTAACTGGTGAACACGCATTCCGTAAAAAAGCTAAAGTTCTTGAAGGTGATGCTAAAATGTTAATTGATCCAGGCCAACCTACTCTAGCGTCTTTAGTTAAAAAGGTCGGTTATAAAACCGCTGTAATTGGTAAATGGCATCTAGGGCTAGGTGATGGCATTAAACCAATCGACTGGAACAAAGACATTAAACCAGGTCCTCTAGAGATAGGTTTTGACTATAGTTTCTTATTGCCTGCTACTGGCGATCGTGTACCTTCAGTTTATTTAGAGAATCATACAGTACAAAACTTATCAGTTGATGATCCGTTAAGTGTAAGTTACGTAAAAAAGATAGGTAACCGTCCAGTGGGTCGTGAACACCCTGAATTATTACGCCAACCTGCAGATAATCAGCATGCTGACACTATCGTTAATGGCATCAGTCGTATTGGATATATGCAAGGAGGAAAATCAGCTGAATGGAAAGACGAAGAGTTTTATTCTGTGTTTACTAACAAAGCCAATACTTTTATTGCAGATAATAAAAACAACCCCTTCTTCTTATTCTTTTCTTTCCACGACATTCATGTGCCACGTTTACCCAACAAACGTTTCCAAGGTAAAAGCAGCATGGGAGTTCGCGGTGACGCTATTGTGCAAATGGATTGGATAACAGGCCAAGTTGTCAATCAATTAAAAGAGCAAGGGATACTTGATAACACCTTAATTATATTCACCAGCGACAATGGTCCAGTATTAACTGATGGTTATGATGATGAAGCGATTCAATTATTAGGTGAGCATAAACCTGCAGGGCCTTTTAGAGGTGGCAAATATAGTGCTTATGAAGCAGGGACTCGTATGCCAACTATCGTGCACTACCCAAATAAAGTTAAACCTGGTGTAAGTGACGCATTAATGAGTCAAATTGATGTATATGCATCTGTTGCCAATATGTTGAATATTCCTATGGCTGACAATGAAGCTATCGACAGTGAAATCCATACTGCCGCTTGGTTAGATCATACTCAAACTGGACGTACACAATTAGTCGAAGAGTCTTATACTCTGTCTATACGTGTTGGAGACTGGAAATATATTACACCTTCAAAAGGTACGAATGATTGGATCCGTGATAACAAAAATATTGAAGGAGGTTTCCAATCTAGTGAGCAACTATATTACTTGGTTGACGACATGGCAGAGCAACACAATTTAGCCAACAGTAATCCTGAAATGCTGAGCAAACATAAAAAGATTATCGAGAGCGTGATCAATAAAACCAAACGTTAAACGACATCTTTTTAGCATAAAAAAGCCAGCTATTATGCTGGCTTTTTAGTATTAATGGAGTTGGTATTATTGTAATAATTTAGATTTGGCCACAGTAAACTCTTCATCAGTTAACAAGCCTTGTTGATGTAAATTCGCTAACTTTTCTAAGGCATCAACCACTTCAGTTGATATTATTTCAGCTGTAATATCATCCTTATCTGTGGGTTTATCTTGTGCCAAAGGCGATATGTTGGGGTCAACTGAAATCTTGTCTTGTGAGTTATGACGACTAAATTGCGGTTTTGTAGGAGTTACAATATACCTGGGCGTCTGGTAGATTTTTTCAGATAAAGTAACCGAGCGTTCTTCAGTATTATTGGGATTGATTTGGCGAGACAGTTGCCAACAAAAATCCATAATAATATCAATTACATCAGGATACTTTGCACCGGTGGTTCTACGTTTTCCTTTTCTAAAATAGAGACATGCAGTGACTTTTTCTTTTTTAGTCGTCAAAATGAGTTCGATTGTTCTAGTTTTACAATCTAGCATTTTTTCAAAATGTTCTTCAGCAAATAACTCTCTTAAATCTTGTTCAATTGCATTACTAAAAATGTGTTCTGCTTGACCATTAACCATGGCAATAACCTGATGATTTAACAAGACTTCACATCCGGTTATAGCAGTTAGATCTATAGATTTTATAGGCTCTCGTTGCTCTGATAGATAGAGAAAAATTTTGTTTGAACTGGATTCATATTTTAAACGAAACAAGTTCTTCTCTAGCTTGTTAACGCCATTTTTATTATTCCTACTTTTTCCATAAATCAAAACTACAAACAGCAGAACAGCTACCAAGATTATATACAAAAGGTAATTTCTAGTGCCTGTATCACTCTCTACTTGGCTAGGAATAGCAGGATCAAGCAGTTTTTCTTGGGGTTCTTGTAAGATATATAAACTTGCATTTTTCATATCAAAAATAAATATGTGACTATTTTCATCTTGTTCAAGATCAACAAAGGCAGGTGTCAGTAAATTATTTGTTGTAAGAATTTCTGCACTTAATGCTGGTTCATTATTGTTTATCGACGAATAATTCAACAACCATTTACCATCATAAGAAGACAAAAATATAAAATGATTTTTAAGGGTTAAAAATTGACGCCCCTGATAAAGCAAAATTGTAGGCATCACATCATCTTGCTGTTTTAGGTGATTTTGCGCAGAGTCTGCCAAATAATTATCCCCTAGTTGCAATTTACTCAACCAATACTGCTCATTATTATGATGCTGTACAAAGATTTCTCCCTGTTTATTCTTAACCCAAAAGTATTGTTCGATCTTGTCTAAACCCGTCACCACTATTTCGTCATTTATTTTTGTGTCTTTGATAAAAGGATTATCCGAAGGGATAGTGTAATGACTATCACCAAAATCTTGAGGATGAATACGTAAAATTGAGCCCGAATATAAAGGGTAATGTTTCAGTTCGTATGATGCGTTTAAAGAAAAATATAATTGACCATAATCCCTACCCCATGACTTTTGATAGGGATCAAATGAAAGTCTGTTAATTCCTTCATCTAAACTTTTAATAGGAATACTGAGTATTTCTCTTGCAGAATGAATATCAATTTCTTGTTTATCAAAATCATATTGCCAAGCAGTAATAACCGTTTCATAATAAAAAACAGTCTCAATATTGTCTGGTAGAGATACTGCATGTTGTTTTGGCTGAATCAATTTAGCGTTGTGTGCAGTGTATAAAGTGGCATAACCTAACTCTTCAGGACGAATAAAGCTGGGATGTAATGTAATTGATGAAAGGCGAATAGCAGCGCTTTTATTGGTACTTGTATTTATGTTTAAAGCTAACTTTTGCTTATTTGAATTACTTTTATCTAATAAATAAATATAACCTTGATCATTGGCCACAAATATTTGTTCGTCTTTAGCCGGGGAAAGAATTGGCTCTAGCCAGACTAAATCATCTTGCTCTTTATTTAGTTCATTAAAATTAGTTAACAACTGCAACTGGTATTGTTTCGCAGAAACTATTTTGCTAAAAAAGAGAGTACTTATAAATACCGTTAAAAAAGTAGCTTTAAAATACCTTTTCCATCGATTTTGTTCTGCGAGATTATCCATAAACTTCTTAGCAGCCAAGGCGTTAATACAATGTAAATATTTTTTCATTGTATTCTGTTATTTCCAATAATTAAATAAAAAATCAAGGTTTTACTCTCAAAAAAAGCTCAGTGAAAGACAAGCTTAAAACGTTTATAAAGAGTAAAATACTAACCTTAGTTTATTTATTAGCAATTAAATACTCTTTTCTGAAAGCACTAGGAGATAAACCTATCTCTTGTTTAAATACCCTAGAAAAGTAGAAAATATCGCAAAAGCCACATTGCTCAGCAATCTGTTCAACATTGACATTAGCCAGCAACAGTTTTTGTTTAGCTAGTGCGATACGTTTTTGTAGAATATATCGTTTCGGCGATATATTAAAAGCGGCTTTAAACTTACGAGAAAAATGTTCTGGAGTAAAGTTGGCCGCTTCAGCCATATCTTTCACATCTGGCGCATTCACTACGTTTTCATTAATTAAAGCTAATGCGGGTAATAGAGATTGATGACGAAAGGTATGTAGCCCTTTGTTTGTGCGCTCAAATTCTTGCATCAGGGGATCTAACAATGACAACAACACACGTGTCCGAGCAAAAGTTGTTCTTGGACTATCTGATTTACACAAAGAAACTAACTGTAAAAAAAAATCCTCTATACCAAGTAAGGCCGAACAATCTATGGCCGTAGATTCGCCGTAAAGCATAAATAAATCCAGGCCGGTATCTATTTGAGCTTGAAAATGTACCCACACAAAATCAATTTCACCCACACAAGAATGTGATACTAGTTGATAGGCGGGGATCAGATACATGTGCCCTGGTTTTAATTGGATTTCTTTATCTTTAAATTTTAAAACTCCTTCTCCAGCCCTAACATAATAAAGTCGGTTATAATGATTAATAAACTCACTGCCAGCCCATTCTTCACCCATGCGCATATCAAACGCGGCAAAAACATGAAATTGAGTCAAACTGAACACTTCATCAGGCATTAGGTTTTCCCAAACAAAACCACCCGAACCTGTCTCATATCTATCTGGAATCATAAAATCATTAACTTTAAGTACATAATTATCAATAATACACAAAAAGGCATCAAGTTTCACCCTACCTTAGTTGTTAAATTTTACTTAAAATAATTTACATAATTAAACAACTATTATCATTTATGGACATTATCCAATTTTTCGGCCGCTTTCATGTTCTAGTATTACATTTGCCTGTTGGTATTTTGATGTTAGCTGCCTTGCTTGAAATATATACCTCTATCAAACAAAACCAACGTAACCCACTACTCAATGTCATTTGGTTTTGGGGTGCTATATCTGCAATAGCAGCTTGTGTTCTTGGCTGGATGCTTTCTCAAGGAGAAGGGTATTCAGTAGATGCGGTATTTATTCACCGCACCTTTGGCATACTTACAGCCGTCACAGCTATCATCGCTTTTGTTTATTTCACATTCGTTAAAAGTCATCTTAAAACAGTCGTTTGGATTTTATCTATCGGCCAACTATTTTTGCTATTTAGTACTGGTCATTATGGGGCGAATATGACCCATGGTGAAACCTATCTGGTAGATAAAGCACCGAACATAGTACGTACTATATTGGGCTTTGAAAAACATGCCATTCCACGAGGAAAAATAACATCCCTAGAGCAGGCTGATGTATACCTAGACGTGATTGAACCTATGTTACAACAACGTTGTGTGAGTTGTCATAACGACAGTAAACAAAAGGGCAAACTTAACCTTAGTAATATTAATGGATTACTTAAGGGTGGTAAGTCTGGTAAAGCCATAGTCGCTAATGATTTAAATCAAAGTGAACTGTATCAACGTATTACCATGGATCACGAGAAAAAAGGCTTTATGCCGGCTGAAGGTAAAACTCCATTAACCGATGAACAAACTAGAGCTATAGCTTGGTGGATACAAACTGGCGCCCCAACCGAAGGTAATGTGACCGAATTTACTATTGCCAAACAAGACAAAGAGATACTCAATAAACTGTTTGGTTTAAGTAGCAATGGATTTAACTTAGTACCAATCGAGCCTATCACGGCAGAACAAGAGCAAGCCTTAGAAGATACAGGCTTTATTATTAAACGTTTGTCTCAAACTAACCATTATTTAGATTTAGACTTATCTGTAAAAAGGCAGCCATTAACAGATCCAGCTATTCAAGCCTTATTAGCTGTAAAAGAACACGTTGTCTCTCTAAATTTACGTAATAATCAAGTAACTGATGAACAATTACCAGAGATTGCTAAATTAACCAATTTACTAAGACTGAGACTTGAACGAAATAAAATAAGTTCTTCAGGCGTAAGTGCCCTCTCCTCTTTATCTAAACTTAGTTATTTAAATTTGTATAAATCGAATGTGGATGATTCGGTACTTCCCATATTAAACACCTTCAATGCTCTTGAAAAAGTGTACATAGGTGAAACCAATGTCACTGCTGAACAAATAAATGAGTTTTCGAAAAAATCAAAAATAACTGTTCAAGGTATTGCACCAGTCCCCACTTCAACCCCAAATAAAGAGGCCTAAAACTATGGAACATATTAATCAAAGCAAACGCAGTTTTATGCAAAAATCCACTAGTTTAGGTGCAACCCTGTTAATGGCGGGTATGGCTAGTTCATCCAAAGCCCATGAGCCTGAGAAGAAACCATTACCCAAAGCTGGCCGTGATCTCGCTCATGGAAAAATTGTTGGTCATGGCGACTTTAAATACAAAGTTAATATGTTATGGGGCAACTTAGATCCGAGTAAAGTGCCAGTTGAAAACTGTCATGGATTAGACTTTGACTCCCAAGGCCGGATTGTTATGGTCACAGATAGTGACGTGAATAACTTTATTATTTACAACCAAGATGGCAAGTTAATTGATGCTTGGGGTACACAATATCCTGGCGCCCACTCGGTCAAGTTGTCAAAAGAAAACGGTGAAGACTTTATCTATATAGTCGATTGTGGCTGGGTGTTAGATAGAAATCGTCCAGACAATCAGTGGAAAAATAAATGGTATAGACAAAGTGGGTTTATCGCCAAACTGACCTTAGACGGCAAATTAGTTTATACCATAGGACACCCTGTCACTTTAGGGATATATACCCCTGAAATGCGTTATCAACCTACTGATATTTGTATCGCCCCTAATGGTGATTTGTATGTCACAGATGGTTATGGTTCAGATTTCGTCATTCACTATGATCACAATGGAAAATATATTCGCCACTGGGGTGGCCATGCTAACCAAGACAAAAACTTAAATTTGAAAAATACCCATGGTATTGGTGTAGATACCCGAGATCCAAATAACCACCACTTGTTAGTGAGTTCACGTGCTGAGCGTCAAATCAAAAAATACAGCCTAGATGGTCAATTATTAGGGGCCATAGAATTACCAGGTGCTTATGTGGGTGGCCCGATATTTAAAGGGGAGAACTTTTACGCTCCTGTTTGCTGGTCGCATATCGATAATAAGATGACGCCAAATTCTGGGTTTATCACCATTTTAGATAAAAACAATAAAGTTGTTTCTAATCCAGGTGGTACACAACCTGTATATAAAAATGGTCAATTACAACCCATGCAATCAACCTATGATGTCTTTAATCATTGTCATGCTGTGTGTGTAGATGACGATGAAAATTTATATGTAGGGCAATGGAACGCCAACCAATGTTACCCAATTAAATTGGAGCGGGTGTAATGAAATCGACTTACTTATTAAGCCTAATTTCTACTAGCCTGTTACTAACAGCTTGTAGTCAAGAGCCAGAACAAACTTTTGCCGAACCATTACCTGAAGTAGTGGATTTTAACTTTCATGTTAAACCTATATTATCTGACACTTGTTATCTTTGTCATGGGCCAGACAAATCAAACGCAAAAGCAGGACTCACATTATCTAATTTTGCAGATGCCACCAAACACATTACCGATAATGGTGTCCCCGCATTAATTCCTGGCAATGCCGAAGATAGTGAAGCATTTCAGCGTATGATGTCTGATGATGAAAATGTCATTATGCCACCGCCTAATTCACATCTAACGTTATCATCAAGAGACAAAGCCATTATCAAAAAATGGATTAATCAAGGGGCTGAATATAAAAAACACTGGGCTTTAATCACGCCAGAAAAAGTTAATTTACCGACACTTAAAGAGCCAGAATGGGCAAACAATGAAATTGATCATTTTATTAGCAAAAAGATCGAAAACAAAAACCTAAAAGCTAACAGCCAGGCAGATAAAGAAAGCCTAATCAGACGTCTTAGTTTTGATTTAACTGGTTTGCCGCCTAGTACAGAGCAATTAGATGAATATCTAAACAATGACAGTCCAAAGGCCACCTCAGAATTAATTGACAAGTTAATCGCCTCTCCAGCTTTTGGAGAAAGGTTAGCCACTGAATGGTTAGACGTAGCTCGTTTTGCTGACACTCATGGCTACAGTATGGATTTTTATCGTGATATGTCCCCCTACAGAGATTGGGTGATTGAGTCATTTAATCAAAATCGTCCTTTTGACGAATTTATCACTTGGCAAGTAGCTGGCGATTTATTACCCAATGCTACCCAAGAGCAAATATTGGCCACAGCATTTAATCGGGTGCATGCACAAAATGGTGAAGGTGGCATAGTCAACGAAGAATTTAGAGTTGAATATGTAAAAGACCGGGTACAAACAATAGGCACAGGTTTATTAGGTATGACAATGCACTGTGCCCAATGTCATGATCATAAATACGACCCAATTAGTGCCAAAGATTATTATTCAACCTTTGCATTTTTTAATAACTTGGATGAGTCAGGGCAAATATCCTACGATCCAAATGATATGCCTGTCCCTACGTTAATGTTGCCTACTGCGGAACAAAAACAAACAACAGAGCAGCTAAATGCGCAGGTAATTGAATTAGAAAATAGCTTAAAATCTTTCAAAGCTGTCAATCCTGAATTTAAGCAATGGCTTGACAAAAATAATGGCACTGTCAGTAACAAGGGCGACGATGCACTCATCGCCCAGTTTGATTTTGATTCAAAAGACAGCACAAAAACCATACATAACAAAATAGACAAAAAAGCGTCGGGTAAGGTTATGTTTGGTGGTAAACCGAAAAAGACCAAAGGCCCTGAACTGGTTCATATAAAAGATACCAACAGAAGTGCCATCCAGTTGAACGGAGACGACATATTATTCTTCCCAACTTTAAATGGCTATAACAGAGCAAAACCCTTTAGTTTAAGCATAGATGTAAAAATCCCTGAAGATGCAAAGGATGGTGTACTTGTTCACTATAACAAAGCCGGAATTTTATATAACTTTAAAGGCTTTGATTTAGGTATAGAAGAGGGGCATTGGATGGTACGTTTTGCCCACAACTACCCATTTAACGCCATCAAGATAGATGCAGTTCAACCCGTCATCCGTGAGCAGTGGACTAACGTGGCGATAACATACGATGGTTCATCTAAAGCCAGCGGTGTGAAATTGTATATTAATGGCGAATTGGCCCAAACTGTTGTTGAAAGAGATAATTTATACAAAGAAATCGAACATACCAGAACATCAGTAAAAGATGAAATGGGTCTAAAAGTAGGTGCTAGGTGGCGTAGTAAAGGACTGCCTAATGTATTGGTTGATAACTTTAAAGTTTACAACCGAGATTTGACACAAATCGAAATGCATAACGCTTATTTAGGCCAGCCTGCTACGCAAAACATGGATGAGTTATTAGCCTTATTTAACCGAACCGTAAACAAAGACTACATCAATACATCTAATCAATTACAAGCATTGCGTCATCAACAAAACCAGATGATTGAACAGTTTCAAGAAGTCATGGTAATGAAAGAAATGGACAAGCCAAGACAGGCCTATTTATTAGAAAGAGGTGGCTATGCTAATCATGGCGAAAAAGTATCACCAGGCGTGCCTGAACGTTTCTACCCTTACGATCCTGCTTGGCCTAAAAACAGGCTCGGCTTAGCTAAATGGCTAACAGCACCTAAACATCCATTGGTTGCTAGAGTGATTGTTAACCGTTATTGGCAGCTGATGTTTGGTACAGGTTTAGTTAGAACACCTGAAGACTTTGGTAACCAAGGTGAACTACCGACCCACCCTTTATTATTAGATTGGTTAGCCGTTGAGTTTATTGAATCAGGTTGGGATGTTAAACACATGATTAAACTCATGGCATCTTCAGCAACCTATCAACAATCGTCTAAACCTAGTCAACAAATAAAGGAAATCGACCCTGAAAATCGTCTATATGCTTATGGCCCTAGTGGCAGATTAAGTGCCGAAATGATCCGTGATAACGCACTAGCAGCCAGTGACTTATTAATCGATAAAATTGGCGGAGAAAGTGTCAGACCCTATCAACCTAAAGACATATGGAAAATGAACAATAAAACCTATGAAAGAGGCCATGGGGAAGATTTATATCGTCGTAGTATGTACACCATATATAAACGAAGTGCACCACCACCTAACTTAATGGCTTTTGATTCACCATCAAGAAGTTACAGTGTAGGCACAAGACAAGAAACGAGTACACCTTTGCAAGCATTAGCGTTATTGAATGATCCACAAATCATTGAAGCTTCTAAGGTCTTGTCGGCTCAACTTATGACTGAATATGAGTTACCCAAAGATATATTGCGCCAAGCTTATCGCAAGATCACCAGCCGCACTCCTTCAGAGCAAGAATTAACGATTATTGAACAAATGTATCAACAGACTTTAGCTGACTTTACTAATACTCCTGAGCAAGTCACTCAGTTATTGGATGTAGGTGACAGTAAGGTCACTGAACAACAAAACACTGCAGAACTTGCTGCATTGACATCTGTGACAAACATTTTAATGAACCACGACGCAGCCGTCATTAAACGCTAAGGCAAAGGTAGAGGATAATATTATGGATCGCAGAAACTTTTTACGTCACAGTTTATTAGGCGCTGGAGCATTAGCAACGGGTATGCCTAATCTAGCCATGGCACAACAAGCTAAAGATTTAGGGGGGCTACTTGGTAGCCCGCATATTCAAGCTAAAGCTAAACGTGTCATATTTTTATTCCAAAGTGGCGGCCCGTCACAACTGGAAACCTTTGACTATAAACCTATGCTCGATAAACGTCATGGTGAAGAACTGCCTGCTGAAGTACGTGGCGAACAAGTATTAACTGGTATGAGTGCGCAACAAAGTTCTTTCCCTTTAGCTCGTAGTGTTTATGATTTTAAGCAACATGGCGAATCGGGAGCCTGGGTCAGCGAGTTACTTCCTCATACTGCGAAAATAGTGGATGATTTATGTATCGTGCGTTCTATGCATACCGACTCAATAAACCATGATCCTGCTATTACTTTCATGCAAAGTGGTTTTCCAATTGCCGGGCGCCCAAGTATCGGCGCTTGGGTGAATTATGCCTTAGGCTCTGATAATCCTAACTTACCTCCTTACATTGTAATGGTATCGAGCAATGGTGGCGGACAACCTTTATACGCGCGATTGTGGGGCAATGGTTTTTTACCTTCCATTCACCAAGGTGTGCAATTTAGAGGTGGAGCTGAGCCGGTCTTGTATTTAAATAACCCTCAAGGGGTTTCTACTGCATCAAGACGAGATCTATTTAAACATTTCAAAAATCTACAAGATTTACAATATCAACAATGGCAAGATCAAGAAATTCAATCTCGGGTTGCTCAATACGACATGGCTGAGAGAATGCAAGCTTCCATCCCTGATGCCACAGATATGTCAGATGAACCAGATTGGGTGTTTGATATGTATGGTCCTGATTCGAGGATCCCTGGCACCTATGCCGCCAATTGTTTATTAGCCAGACGTTTAGCTGAACGTAATGTTAAATTTACTCAGTTATTTCATCAAGGATGGGATCAACATGATTACCTTCCAGGTGGCATTAAAAACCAATGTAAAAATACTGATCAAGCATCAGCCGCTTTAGTACAAGACTTAAAACAAAGAGGTTTGTTAGATGACACCTTAGTGGTTTGGGGCGGAGAATTTGGCCGAACAAATTATTCTCAGGGTAAACTGACAGACACTGGATATGGCCGAGATCATCATCCTGGCTGTTTCACTATGTGGATGGCAGGCGCTGGCGTTAAACCAGGGGTCTACGGTGAAACCGATGAGTTTGGTTATAACATTATTAAAGATCCGGTACATATTCACGATTTTCATGCCACATTATTACATTTGATGGGGGTTAATCATGAACAGTTGACTTACAAATACCAGGGTAGAAGATTCAGGCTAACGGATGTTCACGGTAAAATTGTAAAAGGCATATTGTCTTAAGGAAATAGAATGTCTCATGCCGTTAAATATTTACTGCTGATTATCAGCATATTTATTGTCAGTTGCACTAGTCAGGTATGGCATAAACAAGTGCAAAATCAACGACAGGAGATAGATTTTAATTTTGCTTGGAAATTCAGTTTATCAGCTGATGATACAGCCTATCTTGCTGAGTATGACGATAGCCAGTGGCGCGAAGTTCGATTACCCCACGATTGGAGTATAGAAGCTGATTATGCTGAACAAGGTAGAGCCGGTGCTACTGGGTATTTACCCGGTGGCACAGCTTGGTATCGAAAAACATTCACCACACCTAATGACAGTAACAAGACTCAGATAGTGTTTGATGGCGTGTATAACCATTCTAAAGTATGGGTAAATGGCTATTTTTTAGGTGAACGACCTTATGGTTATGCGCCTTTTTATTATGACTTAACTCCCTACTTACACACTAATGGTAAAAAAAACGTACTTGCCGTTTTTGTAGATCATTCTCGTTATGTAGACTCTCGCTGGTACACAGGCTCAGGTATTTATCGAAATGTTAAATTAATTTCAACTAACAAGACTCACATTCCTATTTGGGGTAGCTATGTCACCACGCCTGATGTCAGTAAATCACAGGCCACTGTGTTAGTTAAAACCACTATTCAAAATGACGCCATTACCAACAAAAAATTAATGGTAGTAACTGAACTAAAAGATGCCGCAGGTAATATCCTAACGACAGTTGAAAACCCCGTCACTGTATCAAGCACTGACGGCACTAAAATCAACCAAACACTTGATGTAAACAACCCTGAGCTTTGGAGTCCTGACTCCCCTACTCTTTATTCAGTGGTCATCCGTTTAAAAGAAAACGGAAACATATTAGACAGCAATACAGTCTCCACTGGCTTTAGGTATTTCGTTAACGATCCACAGCAAGGATTTTTCTTAAACGGAAAGTCTATGAAAATTAAAGGCGTCAACATTCATCACGACGGAGGCTTAGTAGGGGCAGCCGTGCCTAAAGGCGTATGGAAACGTAGATTACAAACTTTAAAAGACGCAGGTGTCAACGCCATTAGAACAGCACATAATCCTGCGTCTGCCGAATTCTTAGATCTGTGCGATGAAATGGGCTTTTTAGTTCAAGCTGAAGCGTTTGATGAATGGGATAACCGTAAAGACAAACGTAAAAACTTTAACCAAACAAGTGAACTGGATTATATTACCCAAAGTTATAGTCAATATTTTGCAAAGTGGGCAGAGCGTGATCTAAAGGCCATGCTTTATCGGGATCGTAATCATCCTTCCATATTTCAATGGAGTATAGGTAATGAAATTGAATGGACTTACCCAAGATATACTAGCGCTACTGGTTATTGGGATAAAAACAATTCAGGGAAATATAACTACTACTGGGATGAGCCCCCCTACTCTCAAGCAGAAATCGAAAAACGTTTTAATGCCTCTGCCGTAAAAGGCGCAGAATTAGCCAA
The DNA here is from genome assembly GCF_009796765.1 of Paraglaciecola sp. L3A3. Lineage (NCBI taxonomy): Bacteria > Pseudomonadati > Pseudomonadota > Gammaproteobacteria > Alteromonadales > Alteromonadaceae > Paraglaciecola > Paraglaciecola sp. L3A3. Next base: position 2,390,921 of record NZ_CP047023.1, on the reverse strand, counting down.
AACAGCAGCTAATTTAGCGAAGTGGACCCGAGAAGTAGATACCACTCGCCCCATTACCGCTAATTTAGTCACGCCTTCGGTTAGCCACTTTTCAGGTTATGCTGAAGTGTTAGACGTTATTGGTTATAGCTATCGTCAGTCCATTTATGAAAGGGGCCATCAACACTACCCCAATAAAATGATTATGGGCACAGAAAATTGGGTGCAGTGGCATGAATGGCAAACCATTTTAGACAAAGCTTATATTCCAGGTATTTTTGTCTGGACGGGTATTAATTACCTTGGAGAATCAAACGGAGATTGGCCCACTAAAGGGAGCGGCTCTGGCATGTTAGATTTTGCTGGGTTTACTAAACCTAGTTATCACATGATGAAAAGTATTTGGAGCGACGAACCTCATATATATATCACTACACAACCCCTAGCCGATTCTGCATATCAAGTAGTTGATGATAAAGTTATTGAAAAAGAGTCCGGAAACTGGAAGCAAGTTAAATGGGGCTGGCCATCAGTTAACCATCATTGGAATTATTCAAATAATGAAAATATCGCTGTAGAGGTTTACACCAACCAGCCTGGGGTTGAACTATTTTTGAACGATAAATCCTTAGGGGTACGTTATTTAAAAGATAATCCAGATCACATACTGAAGTGGTCAGTACCTTTCAACCAAGGAAAGTTAACAGCCAAAACTGTCAATGGAAAGTACAGCCATGAAATCAATACGGCTGGCGAGCCTGTGGCGGTAAAATTGTCTGTCGATAAACCTGTGCTGAATGCAGATAATTATGATGTTGCACATATTACCGCTCAACTATTACCGCTCAACTTATCGATGAAAATGGCTTCTCCGTTTATCACAAAAATAAACAGATAGAATTTAATATTAGTGATGCACTTAGCAATCTAGGCGTAGATAATGGGGCTTCTGATAATATTCAAAAACACCAAAACAATAAACTCACTACCCATAAAGGTCGAGCATTATTGATTGTTCAAAGTAAGAATAAAACCGGAAAAGCAAATATTACTGCTTCATTTGATACAGCTAGAAAAGCGACTGTAAATATATTAATTAAATAATTTTTATAAATAATAACAGGCTGAGACAAAAATAATGACTCAGCCATTATTATTTAAAAAGCAGGGATTGCTTTTAAATCTTTTATTTTTATATCACGATAAAAAATTTCGGCCCCTTCAGATTGAATTTGTAATTGGCCTGATGTTAAGGGATTACCCTGTTTATCTTTGGATTGTGCAATCACCATGACCACCTCACCATTTACAGAAAAAACGGCATCATCACCCACAACATATAAGTCGACTTGATTCCAAAGGCCGTTAGCATAATCAGGCTCGTGTGACGCATGACTATACCCCGTGACTTTTGATAAATACTGTCCCTTAGGATCATAAGTTTGTTTACCACCTTGTGTAGCTGTACGGATCACCCCACTCGGCCCAGACAAAGGAATGTAATCACCAAAATCTTTTTCTTGAATTTGCATTTCTTGACAAGCTTTCCATACTTTCCAAAATGCGCCATGTTCTCCTTTACAATGAAATAAGACGCCAGAGTCACGTTTAGCGTTTAATCTAGGAGCCCACTTTTTCTCACCCCATTTAACTTGCAAACTTAAATGGTAGTTTTCAAACTCTTTTAATGTGGTTAAACCGCCATAAATTTCACCAGTAATATGTAAAACAGGTTTGCCATCTTCTTCAATGACACTAAATACATTTTTTATGTCATTATTTAAACCTAAGGCATTACTAGGATCGCCATGCACATTTAGGTTGCTTTCGGTTACTGTACCTGCCGGTAAACCTTTCACTGAATCATGAGGGATCCCCATCCACAACTCCCACTGACTTAAATCTTTATCAAGTAAATCAGTCCATTCGTTAGTTAAATTACTTGCTGAATTAGTCGTTGACTGGCAAGAAAGTAAAAATAAAGAACCAATTATCAATAAAGCAGTATTTTTCATATGTAAATCCATTATGTAGTTATATTTTTGTTAACACAATGTTGGAGTATATCTCCCACATACGTAAATTAAAAGGCTAGATGGAAGCTAAAACAAGGTTTTAAAGTGAGAAGGTGCAACTACGGCATTAGTACATACAAAAAGAATAATTTATATAAGAATCATAAAGAAAAACTCTTCAAAAAGTAAAAATTTAATTTTTTTTATTGTTAAGCAAAAAAACACAGTTAATTGTAGATATTCAACAAAGAGGCATTACCAATTAAAAATAAATATAATAAAAACATACTCTTAATATAAACCAACCACAAAACATATGTTCTCAATGTTAAACTTATGTATAGAACAAAATTTAATTCCCAGACAAACGTACACAACTAGATTTAACAAGGGATTTACAAATCAGTAAAACACAAATACTATGAGTGCATATAAAAAACACTTTTTATATGTAACTCAATAACAACCACAAAAACCATGATGTTAATAAACAATGATTTACTTCTTAACAGTTATTAACAATCAAGTTAGTTAAATTATGCTAGGAGAACACAATATGTTAGCAAGGTTTAAATTAAAGCCTCTAGTACTTGCCATGATTCCGGTATTGTGTGTTGCACATGCCAGTAGTGTATTTGCGCAATCACAAGTAGATGGTGAAGAAAAAAAATCTAAAGAAGAAACTGAAGTCATCGAAGTAACCGGTTTTAGAGGAAGTTTACAAAAATCTATTGCTCAAAAAAGATTATCGGATAGTGTCACCGACTCTATATTTTCAGAAGATATTGGTAAGTCAACGGATCAAAATATCGCAGATGCTCTTTCTCGTGTCACTGGGGTGACCGTTCAAGAGTCTGATGGTGAAGGTACACGTATATCTGTGCGGGGAGCTGGTGCCTCACTAAACCAAGTATCCTTAAATGGTGTCGCTTTAACTTCTTCTTTGAGTGGCGGCGGAGGAAGTAGTTCTGTATCTGATCAAAGTGTTGATTTAAGTACATTTTCCTCTGATATTTTAGCTGAAATAAATGTCGTTAAAACATCTGCCGCCGACCATGATGAAGGTTCATTAGGGGCTAATGTTATTTTAAGAACAGTAAAACCACTGAACATTGCCAACGACAAACGTATTGTTGAAGTACAAGGTCGATATAATGAATTTGCCGATGAAACTGATAGAAAGTTCTCAGGTACATTTTCTAAAAAATTCTTTGATGAAACCTTTGGTTTCATCATAACCGCATCTGACGAAACCCAAGCCACCCGCTCTGACTCTTTAGGTAGCGACTGGCTAACACCTTATGAAGTAGTAGACGTTAGGGCTGGTGGCGCAACATCACTTCAAACCGGTTTGCCCACCACTGAAGCCACAAAGGCAATCATTGCTAATGGTAAATCCTATGCAACTGATTTAAACTTTAGAAAAAGAAAGACTGTAAATACAGGTTTTCAGTTTTTGCCTACTGAAGATACCGATATACAACTTGATTTAAGTTATTCAAAACAAGTCGTAGAACGGGATTCCCATAGAATAAACATAAGAAAACCAGATTTAATTAATAATGGAAATTACGTTGAAGGTGATATAGATCCACAAGGTGACCCTGTAGATTTTACCGATCCACAAGAACTTTGGTGGACAGTCGATGAATCTAATCACACTATCGTAAAAGCACTAAATAGAAATGGCTCCGGTGGTTTAGGCCGGAACATCGGTGGCAACGAGACTGAAAATAAAGTAGCAACATTAACCATCGAGCATTTATTAACTGATGATCTAAGTGTGTCGTTAAAAGCGGGATATTCAAGCACAAATTATAACTCTTTACCCAATGCAAGTCTAAGTACGGCTCATTGGAATACTGTTCCTGTTAGTGTCACTAAAAACACACCTCTAGATATATTAGAGCCTGTGGGCTATGACTGCACCACAGGCCAATGCCAAATGGTGGTTGCCACACAACCATTTATCTTTGCCCCAGACGGTAATACAAATGGAACACAAAACATTGCATCTGGAGGATTTAATCCACTCGATCCCCATGCTCAACATTTAGCCAATGTGTCTCGATTTGAAGAAGAAACCTCTGATACTAACAAGTCTGTATTTCTAGATTTTGATTATGACGTTGATTTTGCCGGTGTACATAAACTCGAATTTGGGGCCAAATGGTCTAACCGAGTTAAAGATGTGTACACAGATTATCAAACAATTTCTGGCGCAGGTATTACCTTATTTGACCCAGAAACGGGCTTGCCTCTTAAAGGCGAATCTGTCGGGGACATTAGTTTTGCAGACGTTACCACAGGAACAGGATTGCCAGTTGACGACTTTATGGAAGGACTTATCCCAGGGGCATCGTCTGGTTACAATGTAGATTATTTAAAAGGCTGGGGACTACTAGATCCCAATAAAGCCTTTGCAGAGATATTTCAAATAGAAGACGCCAAATTAAGACAAAATGAAACAGGTAGCCGCGTAGTTGAACAAGATAATATATCTTTATATGCAAAAGTTAACTTTTCATACATGGATGATCGTTTAACCGGTAACTTAGGTTTACGTTACGTAAAAACTGAAAATTCATCTTTTGCCTCACCAGTAGTTAACTTCTTTAATGGCGATCGCATATTTGACGGTAATCAGCTTATTTATGATTGGCAATTAGCAAATAGTGATCTGGCTCAATGTTTACCTGTTGTCGGCGGAAATCAAGGCACAAGAATAGATGGTACAGAAGGTATTCCTAATGAATACCCTTGTTACGAACCCTACATGAATCCAGAAGGTGAATTATTGGTCACCTACGATGATGCGGGCAACGTTGTTAGCGTCGATCAAAACAACCAATCTACTCGAAGCTGGTGGTGGAACTACAGACATACGGATCCTAGTACCCAACTACGTTACGGCGAGAGCATTTTTGGTGCTGAAAATGAAACAGATATATTCTTACGTACCTATTCTGGAGCAGACGGCGGGGAGTCAAGTTTATTATTGCCTAGCTTAAACTTGAATTATGCTATCAGTGATGAATTAATTGGTCGTTTTGCAACCTCTAAAACCATGGCACGCCCAGCTTTTGATGATATGCGTCCAGGTTTTAGTGCAAATGAAACTGTGTGGGGAGACGGTGTAAGCCGAGCGACCGTTTATAATCCAGACCTTCAACCGCTTGAATCGACTAATTTTGACTTATCACTCGAATGGTATTTTGATAAAACTGGATTATTATCACTAGCCTATTTTAGAAAAGACATGAAAAACTTTTCTGAAAGAGTCAACGATTTTATTTATTGGTTAGATATTAGAGATGAATATGAACGTGAAAGTTTAACTTGGGGTGAATTTGCCATACCTATCGAAGAAGGTATGACACCACAAAATTCAGATTGTATGCCCTATCGTATAGTGCAAGACAGTATTAAAAATCCTATTAACTTAAGTTGTGACACCATGCGTGCATCCATAGTTCGTAATGGTAAAGGCAATGTAACACAAGGTGTTGAATTTAATTATTCTCAAGATTTCAGTTTCTTACCGGGTGTACTTTCAGGTTTAGGCACTAGTTTTAACTATACCTATGCTAACTCAGAAAATGATGCAGAAATCCTCGAATTAACGGGAAGAGAACTTAAAGCATTGCCCCAAGCTTACACGCCTAAACATAGTGCCAATACTACTATTTATTGGGAAAAAGATGGCCATCAAATACGTTTAGCACATCGTTATAAAGGCATCCAATTGGTCAACCGTGGCCTTTCTAATGGTGCTGAATGGCTAGACGCTAGTACCAAAGTAGATTTTAGTGCGAGTTATAAATTTGATAAAAATATTACCTTCAGTTTCCACGCTTTAAACTTAACTGACGAAACATCTCGTACATTCTTCACGTCCACAGAAATGGATTTAGGAATGGTAGATGCTGCAGGATTACCTGTCTTACTGGACGAAGGTAACGCAATGGATGGAGATGCTGATACAAGCAGAACTATTCGTGAGTGGAAAACTGGTCGCCAATTCCGCTTAACAGCACGAATTAACTTCTAAATTTATAACACTAATCAAATAAGCCTGAATTGTATTTCAGGTTTAACTAGAAAATTGGAGAAATTGTAAGATGAAAACTCAAATACTTACAAAGCTTACATTAGCCACCGCAATATCCTTAATATTTTTAGGCTGTGGAGATGGTAATAAAGGGGATAATATCGATTATGAAAACTTGTCACCGCCAACCCATGACGGCGACAGAAATATAGTCGTAGATGAAGAAAGTGGAATACTTGTTTTCGATATGTTAGATGGTGTAACAAATCCTGGTAAGTCGCAAATTTTCACCCGTAAATTCACATATCTGCGTGATCAATTAGACGCAGACGGTGAGCCATTATTGGACGAAAATGGTCAAAGAATACCTAATTGGGAAGGAGCTGAATTGCCCTTTAGAAGTATCTACAAATCTGTTGATACTATGTTTATTGTCACAGATTCATGGAAGGAAGTACTTGTCCACCCAGATACTGTTGCAGCGCGAAATGCGCTACCTATCAACAACGATTCTGATCCAGAAAATGATACACCAATGTTATACAGCAATGGGATATACAAATTCACCTACCTGATTGACAACGGCGCTGAAGAAACGATAGAGCGTAATTTTACTATTACGGTTCAAGGTATTGAAGATAAGGTTGAAGACATTGTCATTAACCACTCTGACGGTTTTACCGTGGCAAAAGGCTATACAGTCCAGTTAAATACAACTGTAATGCCTTTAAACGCAACCTATAAAAACCGAACCTATACAAGTTCAGACGAAACCATAGCAACGGTTTCTAGTACTGGTCTCGTCAGCGGTATAGATTACGGAAATGTGACATTTACCATAACGTCAGCTGATGGTGAAGTAGTTAAGACGATTTCAGCAGTGGTTGAAGATTTAGTCGATCCGTTAGGTGTTGATGTCATGTACAACGGTGCTCCAGTTACTGAACTCACTATTCCTGTTGAATCTACTTTTCAATTAGGTTCGCGTTTTGTTCCTGATACCGTTGAATTTGATAATTCAGTTACTTGGACAGTAGAACCTGCCGGAATTGTGGAAATTGATTACCTCACAGGTGAGATGAAAGCTTTACAATATGATGCAGAAAACCCTGCAGCTAATAAAGTCGTTGTTACTGCCACTATTGGAGAGCTTCCATCAATTAGCACACCAATACAGGTTACAGTTGGTCCTAGTGCAAACTATTTTTATGGCCTTGATCCTGGCTTTGAAAATGGTGAACTTGGCGCTTGGACCAGATATTGGGAAACCCCAGAAACATCAATCGTTGAAGTATCAACAGATGCGGCAAAGGATGGTATGTATGGTTTACACATTAATGTCGACCGAACTAAACATGCTGGTATCACATTACCTGATGTCAAAACGCCACAAGTAGTAGGCGAAGGCCAGAATCGTAACTTAAAATTCAGTTACGACCTTAGAATTAATAACTACACTGGTTCGGCCTATCCGATGCGTCTTTATTTTGTTCCAGCTGGGGCTTGGGCAGACCGTATTGAAAAATGGCATTCACCAATCATAACTGATCAAGATAATCCCAATAAATATGTTAATCAAGAATGGGTGCATGTGGAAGTTCTGTTTGATGAAAAAGATTGGTCATCAATTGAAGCCGCAGGTCGTATGGACTTGTACTTTATAGGTAACAATGGGGGTGAAGTAGACGCCTATATGGATAACCTTTCATTAGAATTGGTTGAAGACGTAATAAACTAGTAATACTATTATCGTCGAAACTAAAAGCCTGCAATTGCAGGCTTTTTTATTGATTGAAGACATTTTATGAACAAAGAAAATATAGTTATAGTAGGTGGTGGCACAGCAGGCTGGATCACTGCCTCAGTATTAGCTAAAGCGTTACCTAAAGAATCTTATTCTATTTCGCTCATCGAAAGCTCGGACATTCCTGCCGTTGGTGTCGGTGAAGCAACCATTCCTCCGATAGTCAATTTATTGTCCTATCTAGAAATTGAGCAACAAGATTTAGTTAAACAACTCAACGCTACCTTTAAATATGGTATCCACTTCCAGGATTGGCACCAAATCAACGCTTCTTATATGCATGCTTTTGGTTTAGTAGGTAGTTCTTACCAAGATTCAACCTTCACCGATCTTTGGTTACAATTCAGAGAAGAGCTTGATTTGCCTCCTTTGAATGCATTTTCGCCTACTGCTTTAGCGGCTTATAGTAATAAATTTAATCCCCCTCACACTTTACCTTTAAACCATAACGCAAGTGATTATTATCCTTTAGCAGGGCTGTTTTACGCTTTTCATTTTGACGCCTCATTATTAGCGACCTTGCTAAAAACATTTGCCGTTGATAATGATGTTAAACACATCAATGGAACGGTGAAATCTGTTTCTCTTGATCAAGCCGGTGAAATACAAAGTTTAATCCTATCCGATGGACAATATATTAACGGCCAACTATTTGTAGACTGTTCGGGTACTCGAGGTTTATTAAATAAACATGCGCTTAAAGTTCCATTTATTTCATACAAGCAATATTTACCTTGCGATTCTGCCATTGCAATTCAAACGCAATCTGATGAAGTCCCTGTTCCTTATACCCGTTCTACTGCAATGAAAAACGGATGGAGATGGCAAATACCATTACAAAATAGACGTGGTAATGGTTATGTTTATGCCAGTGAGTTTTCTACCTATGAACAAACGTTAAGTGAATTAGAACGAGCGTTAGAAAAGGAAAAAATAATCACTGATGCTAAGGAAATAAAATTCGACACCGGCCACTTAAAACAGCCATGGTTTAAAAATAGTATTGCAATTGGCTTGTCCAGTGGATTTTTTGAACCACTAGAATCTACAAGTATTCATATGATCCAAAAACATGCTTTTGCTTTAAAAGATGCGTTACTCTCTCCCGCTAACAAAGAGCTGATAAAAGATAAGTTTAATAAAGAGTATCAACAGGATGCGGAAGAAATAAGAGATTTTTTATTAATGCATTATTGCACCACAAAACGGAATGATTCTGAATTTTGGCGATATTGCCAGCAGATGGAGATACCCCATTCCTTACACAATAAATTGCAACAGTACGATACCACTGGTCAAATTACCTTAAGTAATGGCTGCATTTTCCCGTACCAAAGCTGGTTACAAGTATTAACTGGGCAAAATGTGTTTCCCAGTAATCTGTCGCAAAAGAATAAGGCCTGTTCAAAAGAACAAGCCTTAGCGTTTTTTCAATCTGTAAACCAATCAATCGGTGCGCAAGTTAATATCTTACCGAGTCATGCTGAATATTTGCAAACGCTGATGGAATAATGGTTAATCTTTTTCCTTTTGAACCATAACAGACTCACTTCGTTTTGAGCCTCTGTTAGGTTTGAAAGTAAACTTAGTGATATAGTTATAGCCTTCGAACCATTGCTTACCTTCAGGAATGTGGTACTCGTGTGATAATCCCCATTCAAGGGCCGCCCCAGGGTATTTATCACCATCAAGTGACATGACTGTACCTATGGCATCTGGCACTTCGCGAATATACGACATAATTTCAAAGTTAATCCCATCATTTGAATATTGCATAGTGCCCTGCTCTGGCCCATCTTTACAAGAGATCATAGCGACGCCGTCTCGGTAATTCCATATGGCTAACTCATGGCCACTTTGGGTGATGGGGTTAGACTCAGACTTAATGTAGGGACCTTGGGGATTATCTGCAATGGCTACTCCCCAACGGATCTCTCTGCCGCCAGCAGTAGTGCGCTCCCCCATACGTTCGCCTTTGTAGTACAAGTGAAACTTATCACCATGGATTACAAGTGTTGGATCGTGAACTTTATGGCTATCAAAATCGCCCTGTTTTTTAACTAAAAAACGGTTGTCTTCATTGCCATCCCATATACCATTATCCGCAGCTGATAAAATTGGCTTATCAAGTTTTTTCCAAGGGCCATGAGGACTATCGGCAATGGCCATACCTACTTGGTTCTTAACGCGGTTAGTGTATGGCGCTTTAATAGTTTGATAGACCAGATAATACTTTCCATTGTACGCTAGTATTTCTGGAGTAAACAAAGATCGATCATCGTAATCCCCTTTTTGTCCTTCACCCACTGCCATGCCTAACTCTTTCCAGGTTTCTCCATCTTTTGAACTGGCATACCAAATTTGTGTTTTATCCCAAGGAAACACTTTTGCATCAGGATCACCTGTGCCAAAGCCGTAACTCTCTCCTACAGATTTGGAATACCAAGTGTAATAAAGTCCATCAATAAATAAGACTTTACTCGGATCTCGGCGAACAACTCCTGGCTCATAGGCAAAATCACCTTTTAATGTCTGCTTTCTAAAATGACCGAACCATTCTTCATTTTTATGATAATTACGCTCTAGCGCTCGTTTAGATGCCGCACTCATTTTATTCGGATTACTGATGGCTAGATAATCTAAATCTTGTTGAGAATACTGTGCATAGGTTTTCTCAGTATTATCCGTTTTATGAGCATCAACATGCACAATACAAGCTTGTAAAGACAGACTTAATGCTAACGCCGAAACAGTTGTTTTATTTATTTTAATTGTCAAAATTTACTCCCCCAAAAAAGCCCTTCATCATATTAAAACAACATAAAGAATTATTGTATACAATTAACTATATTTTATATTTAACATGGGCTCTATACCCAAAGAGACAAATCATCACAAAACAAATTGCAGGTAAAATAAATGAACTCTGTACAGAAGGAACGCCTGATATTAGTTCACCACTATCAATTAATGCTCCTTGCATGGGTGGCATTAGCGCCCCACCAACAATAGCCATGACCAGTCCTGCTGAAGCTAAACTTGCATCGTCTCCCATACCTTTTAATGCAATACCATAGATAGTAGGAAACATTAAAGACATACAAGCAGATATTCCCACTAAACAATATAAACCTGTCATGCCACCAACAAAAATAGTTGGGATAGTTAAAGCAAAACCACCTGCGGCTAATATCATTAGCAATTGCCCAGGACGTATAAAACTAAGTAAGAAGAAACAAATGAAGCGACTAGCTAAGAAAATAGACATAGCAACAATATTATAAGATTGAGCTTCAGAAGCTGTTAAACCAACAGATGTCATTCCGTAATGAATAACAAAGGTCCAACACATAATTTGTGCCCCCACATAAAATGCTTGAGCAACAACACCTTCTAGATAACATTTATTGGCAATTAATCGAGCAAACGTTTCTTTTAATTCTTTGCCGGTTAATGGATGCTCGTGGGAGATAGTTTTTGGTAACTTGTTAAATAAGAATACAAAAAACAATATAGCGACAACAACTGCTATAGCAACATATGGCCCACGAACCGTTATCAAATCAGCGGCTTGCATTGCTTGATGTTCAATAGGATTAGTTTGTGCAAAATTGACTAAAGCATCAGTTAATTTACCGTCAACCACTGAGGGTAACATATTGGCATATTCTGGATTAGAGGCTTGCTCTTCAGCACGAAACTCTGCAACTTTTAACTCGCTCAAAATATAGCTAGAAGCGATCATCATGCCGGTTAGTGAGCCAATTGGATTAAATGCCTGAGCTAAGTTTAATCGTTGAGTTGATGTATCTGGATGGCCCATTGATAATACATAAGGATTGGCGGTAGTTTCTAATAATGCTAATCCACAGGTCAAGATCCAAAGTGCTGCAAGAAAGAAATTAAACTCTATATATAAAGAAGCAGGAATGAATAAAGACGCGCCCAATGCGTACAAAGCTAAACCTAGCAAAATACCTGACTTATAAGAATATTTACGAATAAAAATAGCCGCTGGTATTGCCATAACACCATAACCTAAATAGAAAGCAAACTGGACTAAACTACTTTGAGCATTGGAAATCAAAAAGATATCTTTAAATGCTTTAACCAAAGGATTGGTCACATCGTTAGCAAATCCCCACAAAGGAAATAAACTGGCTACTAATATAAAAGGTAGAATATATTTAGCTTCTAATATTTTAGGTTTAGTGTTGCCACTTGCTAAATTTTGCTCATTTTTGGTAGAACCTACACTCATTATTTACTCCATGATGACTTTTTAATTGTTATAAAAGAACTATGCACCATTTGTTAACAAATGTTAAGAATTAATTAATCATTTATAAATTAACACATTCAAATATAAATGGTATATTCAACCTAAGATTTGGCTATTGTTGGAAATATTGTGCAAGACTTAACAAATACTACAAATACTAATGAACGATTAATCATTCAAGTTCATCCAGATGATAACGTCATAGTAGCGATAAAACCCTTATCCAAAGGGGCTAAACTGAATATAGCAAACCGTGAGATCGAATTAAGTGAAGATATTACTCCCGGACATAAAATTGCAATTGCAGACATCAAACAAGACCAAGGTGTCATTAAATATGGCTATACCATTGGCAAAGCAACCCAAGATATAAAGTCTGGTGAACATGTTCACAGTCAGAATTTAGCAACTAAATTAGATGGTAGTGAATCATTTCACTATTCAACTCAACCAGATATTCCTGTAGTTGAAAAAAACTGTCCGACTTTTAATGGTTATTTACGTAAAAATGGTCAAGTTGGTATTCGCAACGAAATATGGGTCATCAATACAGTCGGATGTGTCAACCAAGCGGCTAAGCGTATTACCGACTTATGCCGACAAAAGTTTGCAGGTAAAGCTGATGACTTTATTGCCATTACTCACCCTTATGGTTGCTCACAACTAGGTGATGACTTATCTAACACTAAAAACATTTTGGCTAGTATGATCCAACACGCCAATGCTGGTGGTGTTTTAGTTATTGGTCTAGGTTGCGAGAACAACCAACTATCTAGTCTTATTGCCTCAACGACTGGCTTAGATAAAAGTCGCATTCGTTATTATAATTCCCAAGAAGTATCCAATGAAATTGATGAAGGCATAAACTGCGTTGAACAATTACTAGCGGAAATGTCTAACGACGTGCGTACCCCACAGCCAGTATCAAAGTTATCTTTGGGAATGAAATGTGGTGGCTCAGATGGTTTTAGTGGTCTGACAGCTAATTCCATTGTGGGTAGAATAACCGATAAATTAACAAACTATGGCGGCCGAGTTATTTTAACCGAAACTCCTGAAATGTTTGGTGCAGAACAAGTATTAATGGACCGAGCTCAAACTAAAGAGGTTTTCCAGCAAATCGTCGAGTTAGTAGATGAATTTAAACAATATTTCATTAAAAATAATCAACCTATATATGAAAACCCATCACCTGGTAATAAAGCTGGCGGTTTGACTACCCTAGAAGAAAAATCATTAGGAGCAATTCAAAAAGGCGGGAAAGCTATTATCAATGAAGTTATTGGTTACGGAATGAAAGCCTCACTTAATCCTGGTTTAACGCTTTTACAAAGCCCTGGGAATGATGCTGTGTCATCTACTGCTCTCGCCGCTGCTGGCGCTAATATAGTGTTATTTACCACAGGGCGAGGAACCCCCTTAGGCTTTCCGGTACCGACAATCAAAATAGCCTCTAACTCTGATCTTGCTACACGTAAAGCACACTGGATTGACTTTAACGCCGGTCAGATTTTAGATAGTGGGTTAGACGTAGATGAATGTGCAGACAAGTTATTTGATTATATTTTAGAGGTGGCCTCAGGAAAATTAACCAATAATGAAATCAACGATAATCGTGAAGTCGCCATTTGGAAAAATGGTGTAACACTATAAATAAACTAATCACCTACTCTCTTTCTGATTAGGTGATAAACATTTCACGAACTAAAAAGCGATCAGAAGATCGCTTTTTTATGTCTAATATTTTATATCTAACGGTAATTTACAGTTGGTAAAATTCTACTGCATTAGTACCAAAGATTTTGTCGAATGCTTCAGGACAATGAGACTCAACATATTCAACCACAATTTGTTTAATATCGACATATGAACCGCCTAATAAACACACTGGCCAATCCGATCCAAACATAATCCGATTTTCACCAAATGCATGAAAAACGGTATCTAAATAAGGGGTGAAATCACTTTTCTGCCAATTTTTGGGATCTGCTTCGGTAACCATACCCGACACTTTACAATATACATTTTCATATTGACCAAGAGCTAACATAGCGGTTTGCCATTCATCAAAGGCTAAACCAGACTTAATCGTAGGTTTGGCAATATGATCCACAACTATATTTAAATTCGGAACTAATTTAACTAACTGTAAAGCTTGAGGGAGTTGATGAGCAAAAATTAATAAATCATACCGATAGCCAAGTTGAGCTAGGGTATTAAGTCCCCTTACAAATTTGCTTTCTAACATAAAGTTAGGGTCGGTTTCACCTTGTAAAACGTGGCGAAACCCTTTAATACATGGGGTGTTTTGATATTGAGATAACTGCTGAGTTAGATCATCAGCTTTTAAATTAATCCACCCCACTACACCTTTAACAAAATTATTATTTTCAGCTAATTCAACTAACCAATTGGTTTCTTCTATTGTTTGTCTAGCTTGAACCGCAATACAACCATCAAAATTATTTTCGGTTAATAATCCTGATAGTTGCTCTGGTAAAAAGTCTTGTTTGATAACTTGTTCTTCTTCACCGATCCAACCATAGTCCTGTTCTGTAAAAACCCAGAAGTGCTGGTGTGAATCAATTTTAAGCATTATCCATCTCAATTACGGCTTTAATTACGCCTGAACCTGGTTTTGTCCAATCTTGAAAGCTTTCAATCATTGTACTGAATTTAGTCGAGTGAGTAATAAAACCTTCACTTTTTAAAGTACCATTTTTAAGTCCATCAACCACATTTTCAAAATCTTTTCGAGTGGCGTTTCTACTACCTAAAAGAGTAGTTTCACGTTTATGGAACTCAGGATCATTAAAAGAAATATCAGCTTTCACAACACTAACAAAAACAATTTTTCCACCATGGGCCAAATTACCAATAGTAGACTCCATTGCTTTAACATTACCGGTACAGTCAATAATGACGGTAGGGAAATCACCGTTTGTCAGTACTCTTAATTGTTCTGTCACATCGCCTAGTGCATCAACAAGACCATCAACAGCATATTTTTCACGGCAAAAATCAAGCTTTTCTTGTGCCACATCAGACACTAATACTTTAGCCCCCGACATTTTGGCAAATTGAATAGCGCCAATTCCAATAGGGCCAGAACCCAACACTAAAACAGTATCAGAGCTTTTAATTTCAGCACGGTTAACCGCATGAGCCCCAATTGAGAAACATTCAACAACCGCTAAATCGTTAAAGCTTAACCCATCGGTTTGCACTACATATTCTTTGGGCACACAGATATATTCACACATACCGCCATCGCGGTGAACGCCTAACACTTCGATGTTCGTACAGCAATTACCTTTGCCATTTCGACAAGCAACGCATTCTTGGCAACTGATATAAGGGATGATGTAAACAGCTTTACCTTTCTCAAGGTCAACATCTGATCCTGCATCTTCAACAACACCGGATAGCTCATGGCCAAGAACTCGTGGATATTCAAAAAAGGGTTGATTGCCACCATATGCATGGATATCAGTACCACATACACCAATTGATTTAATTTTTACCAGAACTTCGCCAGCTTTTGGCTGCGGTTTCTCTACTTGTTTATATTCAAGAACACCTGGTTTAACACACACTACAGCTTTCATATGTGTAATTTCTCCCTTTCTAAAAATTGATTTTTAACTCAGTAACTTAATTCTAAACGGCAACACCAAATAATTCCAGTATTAATTTTGAATATAAATGGGTCGTTTCATATTTAAGCCCACAAGCCGGCTATTTACAAATCATTTACTTTTAATTTACACTAGAAGTGTTCTACAAGGCGCCTTGAAATCAACTTATAAAACTAAAACAGAAATTTAAATCATCTGAGAATAGAAAGTTAATATAAATGAAGCAATTAAATTAGCGCAACAGTGTTTTTAAATTTAAATAAATAACAATTAAATAAATAACAATAAAACGAGGAAATATCATGTCAAAACACATAAAATCAATTTCAATAAAAGGTAAATGTTTTGCAGCTCTTGCCCTACTTATTAGCGCATATTCCGCCTCAGCAGCACCAGATCCAATCAGTCAATATATTATTAATGGTAAGGCCGTGCCTAATTGGGTCGCCTATGTTGGTAATTCTCTGAATTACTTTGTTTCACTAGAAAACGGCAAAGCGAGAACAGAACGAAAAAATTTAATTGTCACACCTATTAAAGAAAAAGGTGAGATTAAAGTTCTTAATTTAAAATGGGCGGGTAAACAAGTCAAAAATGAATGGGGAGGGAATATACTTGGAGATACATTTTTTAGTCTTGGTAAAAACATCATAGATATATCTTCAGTAGAAGATATTGCAGCTTTGAGCTTTGATATTAAGGTACTGAGAAGTCCAAATGATAATGTCATGCTTTCTATGGGGTGTGAATATTCTAATAAGTGTAGTGGAAAATTTCCAATTAAAAACATTCTTAAAAACTTAGAAAAAGATACTTGGCAACAATTACCCATTCCTCTAAATTGTTTTAATAAAGATAACAATTTTAACTTTACAAAAGTAACCAATATTTTAAGTATTGCCACCCAGGGTAAGTTAGAAATACAAATAAAAAATATACAATTGGTGGGGTTACCAGAGGGAAGCAAAGGGTGTAAATAACAAGAAAAATTAGACTAGCCGTTTTAGACATCTAAAACGGCTAGTAAATTTATGATTTTCGAACGATCCCATAAGTCAGAGCATTAGATAGTTCACCTGCTGCGGCTTTCAAAGACTCAATGACTTCATCTATAGACTTTTCTGCAGGGATTCTTTCAATATATGGCACAGTTAAAGAAGCAACAGCCGTATCGCCATCCATAATTGGATAGGCAAGATCAACAACACCTGTAACATAACGGCTAGGAGCTTTTAAAATGCCTTGTTTAGCTACTTTTTTACATTTAGCCAAAAATTCTTTAATTTCAGTTTCAGAATGATATTTACTCAACATTTTCAACATTGATTCTTTCCTTTCAGCTACTTGATGCACAAACAAAATTTGTCCAGAGGCTGAATATATAATAGGTCGACGATAACCCACTCGAACCGAATACGACATAAGGTTAGGCGACTCAGCACGGGAAATCACCACTATTTGGTCTTGAGACTCTACAGCTATATGACAAGACATTGAGGTCACATCAGCTAACTTACGCATAACAGGATAAGCATATTCTAATATATCTTTAACCGGTTCGTGTTCAGTACCTAATTGTAATAGTTTACGACTGACTAGATAACCTTCACTATCTTCTTCTTTTTCTATATATCCACGTTGCTCAAGCACTAATATCATGCGGTAAATTTCCGCATTTGAACGCCCTAAGCGTTCTGCAATAGTCGTGGTACCAATAGGTGTAGAATCTTTTGAAAGTAATTCTAAAATATCGAGACCTTTCTCTAAGGCTGGAGCTGAATACTTCTTTTGAGGTTTAGATTCCATAATCACTCTCTTTTTATTAGTTATGCTCTTCTTAATGATAAGCATTACAAATTTATATACGAAAAACTTACTGCCGACCATTGTAATCATTAAGTTTATTTTGTCGACTATTTATATACAAAACAGGTGGAAATTAATCAACAAATTAACATTTCAATTAGCAACAATTGATTAATCTCTATTTATATAGGGAATTAGGTAAATGATGGAAAGAAATATGGACAAGTATATGAACAAAAAATATTCATACTTAGGCGAGATATATCACATACAAAGATTGCAGCCGTATATAAAAATAGTAAAAAAATTTAATATATAAAGATTACTTATTGTTCGTGAGTTTAACAAATTGAATGCTTTACAAAAAAGAAAAAAATAAAACTATAGCTACCCTATTAAAATCTTATTTTTATCAGGGTAGCTAAACAACTTGTTTTAAAGGCTGACTTTTCCAGTCGCTGCCCACTCAGTGCCTTTCAATAAACTAGAAGTGAATCCAGAACTGGTAAACGCTGGCTCAGCATGACCTAAAGTAGTATGAAATACCCTACCTTTTTTATAGGTAATAGCCATAAGCACAGGTTCGTGTCGACCAAAACCATTAAATTTTTTATCGTCAAAGGCAGTGGCTAAAACCGTCATGTTTTTAGCAGGTCCACGCAATCTGTTGTAAAGTTCATCTTTACTCTGCATCCAAGTATCTGGCATATTCTCTGTAATTGGGTGGGCTTTGTCACGGGTAATCACAGCAAACTCATGTTGTTTACCATGTCCACCTGCCCCCCCCTTACTATCATCAACAATTTTATTACCTGCATCATCAAAATAGACATAAGGACCATCAGTTTCATTTCTATTGCCCCAACCGCCTAAGCCAATCATCTCATTGTAAGCTTTCCATTCAGGAAAAGAGTTATCAGCAGCATGAACAGTGACAAAACCTCCACCATTGGATACATATTTTTCAAAAGCTTGTTTAGTAGATTCGGGCCAAGGAGCAGCTTTCCAGCCAAAGTTTGAAATCACTACATCATATTTAGAAAAATCAGGTTTAAATGCAGGATCCGTTTGCGGTTGTGGTAAATCACGATAAACCTTTCCATCATTTAATGGAAAGTTTTCCAATAACTTCCCACCTTTCCAAGTGACTAACGTTCTATACACGTCAACATCAAAACGCCCAGATTGTTCAAGTGTTTGTTTCATCATTTGAGTCGATTTTGGCCATACAGTATGATTATTTTGTCCATCAACTATTAAGACTTTTAAAGGCTCATTGGTTGACTGTATACCAGAACAACCAGTAATAAACACGGAAGCCAATATATAAGCTGTTGTTGTAAGAGTTTTCATAACACTTTCCTTTTTTATCATTATTATTTACTAAATCTGTTTTTAGTGAAGAATAAGTACATTATTAATTAACAATTAGACATAAAGCTATAAAAAGTATTTTCTAATAATATTACTGCCCAATGAACAGTCCTGCTGGAACTTACTTGGTGCAATCACACTAGATTGATTGATTGATTGATTAATTACCGTACGACCCGTTCTAAATAACCAACAAATATAATTCTCTAGCTATATGAATACACTAAGTATCTAGCTTTTCAGAGTAAAATCATTAACATATAAATATATCCCGTCAACGAATCAATACATATGGATTTCGCATTTATTCTTTTAGCTTTTATTTTTGGTCTAGGTCTTAAACTTCTCAGATTACCTACATTAATAGGCTATTTATTGGCAGGTTTTGTCTTAAATTATTTTGACTTTACTGCAAGCGACGCGCTTAAAAATATTGCTAATTTTGGTATTACCCTAATGTTATTTACCATTGGCTTAAAATTAAACATCAGGGATCTTTACAAAAAAGAAGTTTGGTTAGGCAGTATTTCTCACACCTTAATTTGGGTAACTGTTATCAATCTTGTGTTGATTGCTTTTTCTTGGATAGGTTTAAATCTATTCACATCTCTTACATGGACAACACAGGCTTTACTTGCTTTCTCATTAAGCTTTAGCAGCACAGTATGTATCGTTAAAATTCTTGAAGAAAGTGGTGAAATCAAAACCCGTCATGGCAAACTCGCTATCGGTATTTTAGTCATGCAGGACATCTTTGCAGTACTTTTCTTAGTGGTTGCAACAGGGAAAATCCCGTCAATTTGGGCTTTAGCCTTATTATTATTATTTTTTGTTAAACCTATTTGGTCAAAAATCCTTGATTCAGTTGGTCATGGTGAGCTGTTAATTTTATCCGGTTTCATGTTGGCTTTTGGCGGATATGAGTTATTTGAGCTAGTCGGTATTAAAGGCGACTTAGGTGCTTTAATAATAGGTATGTTCGTCGCAACACATAATAAATCCACAGAACTGTCAAAGTCACTTATGAACTTTAAAGACTTATTTTTGATTGGCTTCTTTTTGACTATAGGCTTAAGTCAACTGCCTAATTTACAATTAACCCTCTCCGCATTAATTTTATGTTTGTTTATTCCCATCAAATTTATGTTGTTTTTTAAATTGTTTACCGCCTTAAAGTTACGGGCAAGAACCAGTTACCTAGCTAGTTTAGTGCTATCTAACTACAGTGAATTTGGTCTTATCGTGGTTGCATTATTAGTAAGTTTAGGTTGGTTGACTGCAGACTGGTTAGTAATTTTAGCTATGGCAGTGTCCTTTTCCTTTGTACTCACTAGCTTTGTTTATAAAACATCACACAATCAATATAACCATTTAAAATCTCGACTAAGAGTATTTGAACACGCCACTATTCTTCCTGAAGATATGCATTGTCAGCCCATCAATGCCGAAGTAATAGTAATTGGTCTTGGTCGAGTAGGAAAAGGTGCTTATACCTCATTACATTCTATTATTGGTAATAAAGTATGGGGAATGGATGCAGACCCAGTCAGAATCAAAATGTTAAAAGAAATGGGGTTACAGGTGATGACGGGAGATGGGGAAGATGTTGATCTTTGGCAAAACATGGATTTGACCAACATCAAACTTGTTTTACTCGCCCTTCCCTCAACAGACGATATTTGTAACATTACTGAACAGCTACAACATGCTAATTATAAAGGTAAAATAGCAGCAATTGCTCGCTATGAAGATGAAATAGAACCGTTGTTAAAAGCAGGAGCAGATAAAGTCTTTAACTTTTTTACCGAAGCGGGAACAGGTTTTGCTGAAGAAAGTTTGCAGCTAATAACAAAACAACCTTAATATTAAATGATATAAAAACAAGAATAGTTATCATTCCTTATCTAATTGTTTTTAATAGGTTTTTATTATTTTTTACCTAGATATATATAAAACCATACACTATACTGGTTCAAATGAATTAATAGTTTAGAGTCAAAACATGCAAGGTAATAAGCAAGTCATTGCAGCATTAAATGAAGTATTAACTTATGAGTTAACTTCAATCAATCAATTCTTTTTACATGCCCGCATGTATAAAAATTGGGGATTAGAAAAGTTAAACAATAAATCTTATAAAAAATCGATCAAAGATATGAAACAAGCCGATGAGTTAATTGAACGGATCCTGTTTCTTGAAGGTTTACCTAACCTACAGATGTTAGGTAAATTAATGATAGGCGAAGATACAGTCGAAATGTTGAGTTGTGACATGTCATTTCAAAACAACCAAATACCGTTACTCAAAAACTCCATAAATTTATGTGAAGTCACACAAGATTATGTATCCCGAGATCTGCTTGAATCTATTCTAAGTTATGAAGAAGACCATATTGATTGGATTGAAACACAAGAGTATCAAATCGCCAATATGGGTATAGAAAACTACCTACAAACACAAGTAGAAGAGGACTAATTATGAAAGGCAAACAAGTCATTATAGACAAACTCAATGGTTTACTGGCTTTCGAATTAGCCGCCATGGATCAATATTTCATACATTCAGAGATGTATCGTGATTGGGGTTTAAACAAGTTATATGAACGCATATCCCATGAGTTTGAAGATGAGAAAGGCCATGCAACGAAACTAATAGAGCGTATGTTGTTCTTAGAAGGGACACCAGACATGGTGACCCGAGATGGTTTACATATTGGCACTGATGTACCGTCTATGCTAGAAAGCGATCTACGCGTAGAATATGCAGTAGCACAAGCTTTAAGAGAAACTATGGCTCTGTGTGAAGTTGAACAAGATTATGTGACAAGAGATATGTTGTTAGTCTTACTAGATGACACTGAAGTAGATCATGCACACTGGTTAGAGCAACAACTGGGTTTAATCAAAAGATTAGGTTTAGCCAATTATTTACAATCACAATTATAAAATACGTCTAACTCTGTCCCTAGTAGATGGTGGTTGTGTAAATAACTGACAACAAATTTAATAGTGAGTCTCAAAGTTAAAAAAATATGATTGAATATTTTGCTCACTATCTTTTGTTTGTACAACTAACTGCCATTTCATATCTGGCTCACTGCAAGCGCCTAAAAATAATTTACTTTGATACGCCAGTCCGCCTGCTTCAGAGTATGTTGACTCAACCATTACCGCACTCTTTCCCATGTACATATTAATGCCTTGCACCCAAGTTTGATGTAAAACAACAGATTCTGGTACTTTAATAAGCAAATTTAATTCTTCTTCCAACTCTATTGGTTGGGTAAATTGTACGGATAGTATCTTCTGATCATTAATTAAACGACATACACGCATGCCATCAATATCACATTGACTCGATGGAATTATGTACTTGTCATTATGAAAATATAAAAAAACACCAAAGATTGATGATAAAACAAGCAATATAATTAATATTTTAGAAAAAAAAGAAAGATTCAAAATCACACAACGGTTAAACTAAACTATTGTTAAGTGTGATTTAAATAAAGATAACTAACAAGCGTGTTATCCCTTTCTTTTTCACTCATATAACCTTAATATACGTACGGTTATTAAGTGAAACAGAAGTAATTTCAATTGCTTACACAGCAATTTGAAAGATAACGTTAATCAAGTTAAATACTTGCAATGAAGCAGTGAAATAATTGTTAATAGAGTGGAAGATTCATTAAATGAGTGAAGCTATTCAAGTACACCCCGAATATAACTACAAAGTTGTTCGGCAGTTCGCGGTAATGACCGTAATATGGGGAATTATTGGCATGTCGATTGGCGTGTTAATTGCGGCCCAATTATATTGGCCAGCATTAAATTTCGATACACCATGGTTAACCTTTTCTAGGCTAAGGCCATTACATACTAATGCAGTTATTTTTGCATTTGGTGGATGTGCACTCATGGCTACATCATTTTATGTTGTACAACGTACGTGTCAGGTTAGGTTATTCAGTGACAAACTTGCTTCATTCACTTTTTGGGGATGGCAACTGGTCATAGTATTAGCTGTTATTACTCTACCAATGGGATTAACCAGCACTAAAGAATACGCTGAATTAGAATGGCCAATTGATATTCTCATTGCTATTGTGTGGATTGCTTATAACATTGTATTTTTTGGTACATTAGTTATTCGTAAAGTGTCACATATTTATGTAGCTAATTGGTTTTTCGGTGCATTTATGGTGACTGTTGCAGTACTACACATTGCCAACAGCATGGTTGTTCCAGTGTCATTGACCAAATCATATTCCATTTATTCAGGCGCTGTCGATGCCATGATCCAATGGTGGTACGGGCATAATGCTGTGGGATTCTTCTTAACAGCTGGTTTTCTAGGTATGATGTATTATTTTGTACCTAAACAAGCTGGCCGTCCTGTTTTCTCTTATCGTTTATCAGTAGTTCACTTTTGGGCTTTAATCTCCCTCTATATTTGGGCTGGTCCTCACCACTTACATTACACAGCGCTACCTGATTGGACACAATCTTTAGGTATGGCAATGTCTATTATCCTATTTGTTCCATCTTGGGGCGGTATGATAAACGGTATAATGACATTATCTGGTGCATGGCATAAATTGAGAACTGACCCAATACTACGTTTCTTAGTAGTATCTTTATCATTCTATGGTATGTCTACTTTTGAAGGTCCTATGATGGCCATCAAAACTGTAAACGCCCTATCCCATTATACTGATTGGACTGTAGGGCATGTTCATTCAGGTGCGCTAGGTTGGGTAGCTATGGTATCAATTGGTGCTATTTACCATTTAATTCCCGTGTTATTTGATAGACCTAAAATGTACAGTGTTAAACTAATTAACGTACATTTTTGGTTAGCCACAATTGGTGTTGTGTTATACATAGTTGCCATGTGGATATCAGGGGTATTACAGGGTTTAATGTGGAGTGCTATCAACGCTGATGGAACATTAACATATAGTTTTGTTGAGTCTCTTGAAGCTTCTAAACCTTTCTATCTAGTGCGATTTATTGGTGGTCTTTTTGTAGTTACAGGTATGTTTATCATGGCTTATAACTGTTACAGAACCATCAAAGGCGATAGTTTAAAAGAACCGGCTTTTGAGCCTGAAACTCAAGCAGCGTAAGGGGGCCAATTAATGAAAAACATACATGAGTTAGTAGAAAAAAACGTTGGTCTTTTGACTGTTCTAATTTTAGTTGCGATTAGTTTAGGTGGAATGGCACAAATTACACCGCTAATGTTTCAACAACAAACTATGACACCAGTAGATGGTTTAAAACCTTATACAGCATTACAAATGGAAGGCCGTGATATATTCATTCGTGAAGGTTGTGTCGGCTGTCATAGTCAAATGATCCGTCCTTTTCGAGCTGAAACTGAACGATATGGTCATTATTCAGTGGCTGGAGAGTCGGTCTGGGAACACCCATTTTTATGGGGTTCTAAACGTACCGGGCCAGATCTTGCCCGGGTAGGTGGTAGATATAGTGACGACTGGCACAGAGTGCATTTAATTAACCCAAGAAACGTTGTGCCTGAATCAAATATGCCTGGCTTTCCGTGGTTAATGGAAAATACTCTAGATGGCGAACTTACTAGCAAAAAATTATCTGTATTTAGAGACTTTGGCGTACCTTATACAGATGAAGACATTAGCAATGCCAAAGCCGCAGTCAAAGGTAAGACTGAAATGGAAGCATTAATTGCTTATCTTCAATCACTTGGCACGGCGTTGAAATAATATGGATTACGCAACAAGTGGTAGCATATACACAGTCGTGGTATTTGTTAGTTTTATCGGTGTTGTTTGGTGGGCTTTCAGTAACAAATCAAAAGCAAATTTTGACGAAGCAGAAAAGCTTATATTTGATGATGAACCTCAGCATAGCAAGCGGGAGTCTAAGGTAGATGAGTAGTTTTTGGAGCATATGGATCTCAGTTATTACACTGGGAACAATATTAGGTTGTTTTTTGTTACTTCGCTGGTGTTTATCAAACAAAACAGGTATTGGTGAAGGCGAAGATATGCATCATGAATTTGATGGTATTGTCGAAATAAATAATCAACTACCTAGATGGTGGACCATCTTATTTTATATTTGTATTATTTGGGCCGTCATCTATTTAATACTTTACCCAGGTTTAGGTAACTTCAAAGGTGTTTTAAATTGGCAAAGTTCGAATCAAAATATTCGTTCTTTAGCTGAGTCAAAAGCAGCAGTAGAAGCCCTAAAGTCAAACGGTATGATTAGCCAGTATGACCGTGAAGTAGCTGCAGCCGATGCAGCCTTTGCACCAATTTTCGATGCATACTATAAAAAACCTATTACTGAACTAGCTAAAGACCCAGAAGCCTTAAAAATTGGTCAACGTTTATTTAGCCAAAATTGTTCACAATGTCATGGTTCTGATGCGGGTGGACAACGTGGATTTCCTAATTTAACCGATAATGACTGGTTATATGGCGGTACCCCAGAAAAAATCACAGAAACTATTGTCAATGGTAGGCAAGCTTTAATGCCTGCATGGATTGATAGTTTAGGCGAAAAAGGCGTTAAAGAGGTCATAACTTATACACTCAGTTTAAGCAATAGACCTGACTTAGATCCTGCACTAGTAGCCGCCGGTAAAGAAAAGTTCGTTAATTGTGTTGCTTGTCATGGACCTGATGGAAAGGGAAATCACGCCTTTGGTGCCCCTAACTTAACCGATCAAACTTGGTTATATGGTGGTACTGAAAAAGCGCTTATTGAAACTGTCACCCATGGAAGGAATGGTGTCATGCCTTCTTTCAAAAATACTTTGGGTGAAAAGAAAATACATTTAGTTGCATCTTATATTTATAGTTTATCGCAACCTAACTAGTACAAATGATATACTAAAAGCCTCGTGTAAAAACGGGGCTTTTTTATTTTCGATATTTATTCAAAGAGTATTTCAGATACATGCAAACCTCCAATTCTATCATTTGGTATAAACAATTTTGGCCTTGGTTTTTAATTATAGTGCCACTGACATCTATGGTATTGAGTTTTACCATGATGTATTTAGCCTTCACCACAGAAGACAGTATGGTCATCGACGATTACTATAAAGAAGGCAAAGCAATTAATGTTAAAATAAAAGCTATTCAAAAAGCCAAAGAGTTAAATATCGTTTCTCAGTTAGTAATCAACAATAATAAAATTGAGCTCAGCTTTGTTTCTGGATTGCCTGAGGATGATTCAGCCTTAGTTATGGATTTCCACCATGCCACCCAAGATTTTAAAGACTTCTCTGTGACGCTATTTAAAGATGCAAAAGGGATCTATCGTGCACCACATGACTATGATGTGGCAGGTAAATGGAGAATTAGTCTTCATCCTTTTAACGACGATTGGAAAATTCAACAGATGGTATCTCTTCCGCGGCAACAAACATTTGAATTTAAGCCCTAATAGACTATGACCAGCCATTGCTTTCACTGCGGTTTAGACAACTCCCCGCATCAAAGCTACTCAACCATAATATCGGGTAAACAGCAAAATTTTTGTTGTCCTGGTTGTTTGGCTGTGGCAGAAGCGATTACCCAAAATGGACTCGAAGACTATTACCATTATCGTAATGAATTTGCTGAAAAGGTCGACAGCAAACCTGATGATATATTAAAAACCTTAGCAGTTTTTGATGACGATTCTATTATCGAGGAATTTGTAGATACTCAACAAAATCACAGTGAAATACAACTCACGATAAGTGGTATTAATTGTGCGGCTTGTGGTTGGTTAATTGAAAAACAACTAATCAAACTTCAGGGGATCACAAAAGTTGGTGTCAATGTTTCCGCTCGACGAGCAACAGTAAGTTGGAACACCACAGAATTAAAGTTAAGCCAGATATTAAATCATATTGAACAAATTGGTTACCATGCAAAACCCTTTCAAGCCGAACAACATGAAGCGTCTTACCGCATAGAAAATAAAGCTTTTTTAAAAAGACTTGGCTTAGCTGGTTTAATGACAATGCAAGTCATGATGCTAAATCTCGGCGTGTTTTTTGACTTATTTGGCCATATTGAAGCGGACACTAAACAATACTTTAATTGGATTAGTTTATTACTAACAACTCCTGTCATTATTTATTCAGCCTCTGAGTTTTACTCTAGTGCCTTTCGTGCAATAGCAGCAAAAGCAGTGAATATGGATGTGCCCATTTCTATAGCTTTAACAGTTATATATTTCACTAGCCTTTTTGCTACAGCACAACAGACTGGCCAAACTTACTTTGAATCACTTTGTATGTTCGTTTTTTTACTGCTAATTAGTCGTTATTTAGAACACAGTGCTAGATATAAAGCTTCGCAAATTTCTGCCAACATGCTTGAGTATATGCCGACAGTTGCCACTGTGATCAATGGTTCTCAACATATTCCAGTATTAGCAAAGTCACTTAAAGTAAAGCAACAAGTGTTAATCAAAGCAGGTGAATTGGTGCCAATTGATGGCATTATCATTCATGGAAATGGTGAATTAAACGAGGCAATGCTAACCGGTGAGTTTGATTTAGTGCATAAAACAATTGGTAACCAAGTATATGCAGGGACAATCAATCAACTTGGCACCCTAACAGTTGAAGTATTAACCCCCCTTAAACATTCAATACTCAACGAAATCAGCAAGCTGCAAACACAAGCCATGGCAAACAAACCCCAAATTGCCAGTATTACTGACACATTTGCCCAATATTTTGTGGTTGCTGTTTTGCTTATCGCCACTGTGACTTACTTCGTTTGGTTAAATATCGATGAATCAAAAGCATTATGGGTTATGGTTTCTGTCCTTATAGCTACCTGCCCTTGCGCCTTAGGTTTGGCTACTCCTTCTGCCTTGTCTTGTGCTGTCGCCTACTTGAACAAAAATGGGGTGTTACTGAAGCGAGCTGACGCACTTGAAAAACTAACCAAAGTAAATTGGATTGGTTTAGATAAAACCGGCACCTTAACAGAAGGTAAATTTAGCCTTAAAGAGTGTATAAATTTAACTCAACTCAGCACTGATGACATACTTAGTATCACGGCTAGTCTAGAACAATACTCATCTCACCCCATTGCCCAAGCATTCAGTCAATACAATAATATCCAGCCAGTTACAGATTTTACAGCCGAGGTTGGCCAAGGGGTACAAGGGTTTATATCAGGGAATCACTATAAATTAGGTGCTGCTGGTTATATGAACGTCCCTATTCCAGATCATTTATTACATTGTAATGTTTTTCTGCAATCCGATGAAAAATTGCTAGCCGGCCTTTTATTGACAGATATAATCCGAGAATCGAGCAGTAATTTCATCAACAATATAAAGCAACAAGAATTAGTGCTAATTAGTGGGGATGCGCCTAGTGTAGTTGAAGATGTCGCTAAACAACTGGGTATTAATACTTGGTATGGACAGCAAACACCCGAAACTAAACTCGATTTGATTAAACAAGCGCAGGCTCAAGATAATATAGTGCTAATGGTTGGAGATGGCATAAATGATGGTCCGGTTTTAGCCCAAGCTGATGTTTCAGTAACTTTAGGTGCGGGATCAGATTTGGCAAAATCTTCTGCTGATATTGTGTTATTAGATAATCGCTTAGATAAACTGAACTTGGTTTTTAATCTTGCTAAACGTTGTCGAATAAAAATAATCCAAAATATTAGCTGGGCTATAGCATACAATCTATTAGTCTTACCCTTAGCTTTTACTGGACATCTTAGCCCATGGTTAGCTGTAATAGGTATGTCGGTCAGTTCTTTGATAGTAGTGGTCAACTCCATTAGGTTATTAAAATAAAGTAGGTATCTATTTGAACATAATATATGTATTAATCCCTCTCGCTATCGTATTAGTTTGTTTTGCCATAGCAATATTCTTTTGGGCTGTAAAATCTAATCAATTTGAAGATTTAGAACGACAAGGTAGCAGTATTTTATTTGATGATGATGTGAATCATAAAAGTACCAAGAGTAAACAAAACAATAATACAGATGTATGAATTAAGTTTTTTCTCCGCCATGCTAATTGGTTTAGCTGGAGGAGTACATTGTGCAGGTATGTGCGGCGGTATTGTTGGCGCCTTTAGTTATGCCTTGCCTAAGGGTTCTAATTTATTTGCTTACACCCTTACCTATAATCTAGGTAGAATTTTCAGCTACACCCTAGCTGGGGGGCTTACAGGATGGCTAGGTCAGATATTTTCCAATCAAATTAATCAAGGTATTGTCATTTTACAGTTTATTGGCAGTGTCTTTTTAATATTACTTGCTTTTTATATTACGGGTTGGTGGCGTGGATTAAGCAAAATAGAAAAAATTGGCACCAAGTTATGGCAAATAATCAGACCTTGGTCGACTAAGTTTATTCCTTTTAAAAATCCTCTGTATGCCCTGCCTTACGGTATTATATGGGGCTGGTTACCTTGTGGTTTAATATATTCAAGTTTAACTTGGTCATTAGCCAGCGGTTCAGCAATTAATGGTGCCCTACTTATGTTTGGATTTGGTCTAGGAACATTGCCAATAATGGTTTTAATGGCTTTGGGTTTTGCCAAAACTCAGAAAATGGTGCAACACCCCAAAGTTAAATTAATAATTGGTCTGCTCCTGCTCGTTTTTGCAGGTTTACAAATTATCAAATTAATGTCTTTGTCTGTTTAATATATGGCCCTAAAACTGGCGGCCAACTAGATAATTTCGTAAGCTTAGATAAAGTCTACAAATAGGTGAGCATTATGAATTATCAAAATATTCTGGCTGTTATTGAACCAGAATTAGTTCAACAAAAATCATTATCTAGAGCCATTGAAATAGCCAAAATCAACGGCGCAAATGTCACCGCGTTATTAACCATTTATGACTTCTCATATGAAATGACTAGTATGCTAACTACAGACGAACGTGAAAACATGCGTAATGCTGTAATAGATGATAGAACCGATTGGTTGACTAATTTAGTGACGACCCATTACCCATCAGAAGGTGTGACAATTGACATAAAAATTGTCTGGCATAACCGTCCTTACGAAAGCATCATTTATGAAGTACTCGAACATGGTTATGATCTTATTGTTAAAGGTACTCAACAAAACGACACACTGAAATCCGTTATTTTTACACCAACTGATTGGCATATTATGCGAAAAGCACCTGTCCCTGTTTTATTGGTAAAAGATCATGCTTGGCGTAAAAATGGACAAATAGTGGCGGCTGTGAATATTGGTGTAGATATAGAAGAACATATGTCCCTTAACCAAGAGATAACCAAACAAGCCAAACACTTTGCTAGTTTATTGCAATCTAACGTACATTTGGTCAATTCCTTTCCTGGCACACCAGCCAATATTGTTATAGAAATACCTGAGTTTAATTCAGCCAACTATGATGAAATATCGTTAAATCATCATAAACAAGGTATGCAAAAACATGCACAGACACATAATATTGCAGCACAATTTTGCCATGTAGAACTAGGCTTACCTGAAGATATCATTCCTAAATATGCACAACAACTTGATGCAGAATTAGTGGTACTTGGCACGGTAGGTCGACAAGGGATTTCTGCCGCATTAATTGGTAATACAGCTGAACATGTTATTGATAAACTCAATTGTGACGTGCTAGCTATAAAACCGAAAGGCTTTGAATGCCCTATTAGGCTTTAGTTTAATTCTTATGACAATCTGAAGAGTCTGTTAGCCATTGCTGAAATATTTCAGGTATAATCGTAGTTATACCTTTTAATATGCATTTTTTAACTAATTAAAGTCACCTTAATGAGTCAAACAGTCGTTCTAGAACACACGCAAAAACATCAATTTAAGAAATTACAAAAACGTCTACGTAGAAATACTGGTAAAGCTATTGCCGACTTTAACATGATAGAAGATGGCGATAAGATTATGGTCTGCCTCTCTGGCGGAAAAGACAGTTACACTATGTTGGATATTCTTATGTATCTGCAAAAAGTAGCCCCCATCAGTTTTAGTATCATCGCAGTCAATTTAGATCAAAAACAACCTGGCTTTCCAGAAGAAGTATTACCAACCTACTTACAAAAACTTGCTGTAGATTTCGAGATTATTGAAGAAGATACCTACTCAATTGTGACTGATATCATTCCAGAGGGTAAAACCACCTGCTCTCTTTGTTCTCGCTTGCGGCGAGGAATTTTATACAAAACGGCCTCTAGACTGGGAGCCACCAAGATTGCTTTAGGTCATCACAGAGATGACATGTTAGAAACCTTATTTTTAAACATGTTTCATGGTGGTCAATTAAAATCTATGCCGCCTAAGTTAGTTAGCGATAACGGTGAACAAATGGTCATCAGACCTTTAGCTTACTGCTCAGAAAATGATATTAGCGAATATTCAACAGCAATGGCGTTTCCAATTATTCCCTGTAACCTTTGTGGTTCTCAAGAAAATCTACAAAGAAAAATGATTAAAGGCATGTTACAAGATTGGCATCAACGTTTCCCAGGCCGTATTGAATCCATGGCAAAATCCTTACAAAACGTTGTGCCTTCACACTTGGCTGATAATCAAACATTTGATTTTGCTAATTTAAAAACGCAAGACATACCATTTGTAAATGGAGATATAGGCTTTGATCCTCCAGAATTTTCTAGCACAGATTCTCGCACAGACAAGAGTGTGAATATCGCGTCTGCCATTAATATCAATAATTTATAAAGGTAGTCGCATAAATGAAAATTGGATTAGCTCTTGGCAGCGGTGCTTCTAGAGGCTGGGCACATATTGGTGTCATTCAAGCTTTAGAAGAATTGAATATTAAGATAGATGTGGTAGCAGGTTGCTCAATTGGAGCTTATGTAGGTGCGGCATATTCTTCAGATAAACTACCTGAATTAGCCCAGTGGGTAGAAAGTCTCACTGAATGGCAAGTTTTCGCTTTAATGGGAGTTGGTTTCCAAAGAGGTGGGCTAGTTAGCGGGCAAAAAGTATTTACTGCTCTAGCAGATAATTTTTCGTATGCAACCTTTGAGCAATTAAACAAACCTTTTGCTGCTGTAGCTACTGACTTATATAGTGGCAAAGAAGTCGACTTTAGAGCGGGATCAGTTATAGATGCGGTAAGAGCTTCATGTGCTATTCCTGGATTATTTCCACCAGTATTACATAATAACCGTTGGTTAGTAGACGGTGCTGTAGTTAATCCAGTGCCAGTCAACATGTGCAGGTTATTAGGTGCCGATATTGTTATTGCAGTTAATTTAAGTGCAGACTTTAGGCCACAATCATTAGCAGATAATCAAATAGACCACGGTAATAACCAGAAAAAAACCTCTGAGTTCTTTAAACGAAGTAAAGGCCAAATTAAACAATGGTTCACAAAAGGTGAACCGAAAGAAACAGTAGAAAAAGACGAGCAAGATTTAGCTGTGGATACTTTACTGAATGAAGAGTGTTTGGAAGTACTTGATCCAGTCAATACCGAAGAAGATGAATTATTACAATCTAATCCAGCTGTACCACCTGCCCCTTCAATTATTAATGCCATGACAGGCTCTTTAGACATTTTACAAGCTAGGGTTACTCGCTCACGCTTGGCAGGTGACCCACCTGATATACTTATCGAGCCCCAATTAAGAGACTTTGGCATGATGGAGTTTTATCGTGCCCAGGAACTGATTAATGAAGGTAGAAATAGCGTATATAGGATAGCCGAACAAATTAAATATCAACTTAGACTTGAAGATAGCTAAATCACTAAAATACCGAGAAAATAAAGGTCTACTTCTCGACCAAAGCGGTTATGCGTAACGGTACTCTCGGTAAATTTAGACTTTTACCCTGCTTAAACCAAGTTTGCCCCAAAACTAAGTTGCCAGATTCATCTGCTAAGCTATCGAGATCTTTACCTAAAGTCATATGCTGATCAAAATGAATTTTTAAGCCTTCAGCCGAGGGCATCATAAATGACATAAAACTGCCCATATTAGAAAAAAATGCTTGGTACTGTACCAGCAAAGAAACCAGTTCAGCATGGCTGTAATGTTGTTTTAAATATTCAGCTTTTGTCTCTAATTGAACCGACATATCACACTGGTTAGCATTATCATCTAATTTAATAGAAACCAAAGCTTTTGCCATTTTAAGTATTTTGTCACTAGGCACAGTAAAGCGGTTGGCATATTCGACTGTTAAAGGCAGTATCTGTTTCTGAGTGACAATTTTAGCCTCTACCACCTTACACAAACGATCATAAGCAATATGTTTAAAACCAAAAGCGAACCTAAGTTTATTAGTTTCCTCTTTATCAATTTTTTTTACATGGCTATAAAAACTGGCATATTCAACATTTAAGGTCTCAGCAAATAGCGGGCTATTAAATAATAATGCCCCAAGCATTAAAGTTTTGTAAATCAATGATTTAATCCCATATGTTTTTTATTGACACGTATCATACTTTGTAATTCATTAATGTACTCTTGCCCTCTTTCGGAGTATTTGGACAAACCTTTGGCTAACGCCTCTGCAGTCACTGATTTACCTTGTCTGCGAAGTTTCATACGTATTTCTCTTAAGTCATGGTAAGCATATAACCTATTGATATTTCGAACGTAGGTCATCACAGCATGGGATAAGTCTTTAAACTTGGCAACTTCGTGATCTGAGCCTTCTTCTCTTCTGCTCGGCACAAAACCACAACCCTTTCTAAAACACCACAAACCGAAAAAGTTGTAACCTTGTTGTGCAAACCTAGACGTTCCCCAACCAGATTCATTTGCAGCTTGCACCAAAATTAGTTCTGCAGGGATTTCATCCACTCTCTGTATCAACTGAGACAAAAGATATTCTCTGGACATATGTTTCTTTTTCAACAACTGGTATTTTTTAAGTAAATGGGTAAATACAGCTTGTTGATTGGCAGACAAAGGTTCATCACTACTGATCAACTCATACAAGGCCAATACCATTTTGCGCTCTTTCAAAACAATAAAATTTTGTCTACGGATCTCAGGTAATAAGTAGGCAAAAAAAGCTTTTTTCTTTTCAGTAACATTCTTATAGGCAGAAAAATCGGGGACCGGCGCACTGCTACTAGGTAAAGGCGTAACGTACAAATTCTCTAAAAGAATTTGATTAAGGTTATCTATATTAAATTCACTTTCTAATCTTGGCTTATGTTGAATTTCTACAATAAACACCACGACTACTACTATGGCAATGAGGACAAATAAAACGTTTTTGAGGCTCTTATGCATGGAATATTGATTCACTTATTAATTTATTATTGTCTAGTTTTGCGACTCTTACGCCAAACAGTTCTCGGTATAAAACACCTTTAAAATTAAAGTAAAAAGGGATTAACCAAATATACACAATACCAAAGGTAAACATGCCTAATATAAATAACAGAACAAATGCTAAGTAGAAAAAACTTAAGGGTAAAATATAACGATTATATACTTTAAAAGATTGAATAATGGTTTGGCTAGGGGCTAGTTTTTTTTCTACTAACAACATCATAGAAAATCCTGTTGCCATACCTAAATAAATTAACACAATAAAACCAACCAACACATTAACACTTGAGATCAATGATGAACTTAAATCAGTAAAAGCCGCAATGGCAAGGGTTAATAAAATAACGAGTACCGAACTTAATACTTTTTTAAGTAATAAAAAAAATGGCGGTTTACTGCCGACACTATGTGAAATGCCCAACATTAACATACTGGCAATGATTGGCGCAGTGACAATGATACCTGCTACTTTAATCATCATTAATAAACGTGGAGGAGCAGTCTCAATATTGGTCACACCAAATACTGACTGTAACGCCCAAGCTAAAATAATAGCGATAAAAAACAGAAATAATACACCTTGTAATACTTCAGACTTACGGTTTTTAGTTAATTCCCATGACTCTCTAGCCAACTCTTTTAGATCGAGCTGTGTTTCGCCCCTTAAAGATTTGTCCAGACTACCACCTATCACTTCAAACTTTTGCTCTTCCACTAATCACCTTTTAACAACGTTTTTTAAATTATACAGGTTTATGCCATTCTAGATATAGGATAGTAATAAGCAGTTATTCAGGTAGCACTAACTTAATGGCTAACAAAATCAAAACTAGTCCCATAAAACGATCAAACCAATATCCTTTAGCACTAATAAAGACCCTTATCTTTTTTGTACTCAAAAAATACGATAAAGCACAAAACCAAAGACCCGTTGCCACAGCTAAATACAAACCATACATAGCTTTTATTTCATTTGGAGTATCTGCTGACACCACCACTGCAAAAACTGATAAAAAAAACAATGTCGCTTTAGGATTAAGCCCATTGGTCAAAAAACCAATTGAAAACGCTTTAGCATCAGAAATTGCAACAAGTTCAGTGCCTATTTCATTATGGCCATCTACCTTTACCGCTGGGCTTCGAATCGCTCCCCAGCCGATATAAAATAAATAAGCAGCAGCTAAATAACTAATAGCCTCGAATAAACCGGGTGTGGTTTTAATCAAAATACCAATGCCTAATAATGAATATGACACGTGAAGTAAAATTGCTAAACCAACACCCACACTTGTCATCATAGCAGCCCTACGGCCAAACTTAATACTATGCTTTAGTACTACAGCAAAGTCAGGACCAGGGCTAGCAACAGCCAATAGATGCACACTTGCAATAGTCAGAAACTCTAACCAATATTGCTCATAATTCACTGACACTTTTGCTCCTAAAAATTAATTACCCGACGATTATACTTAATTAAGGGGCCATTTAAGCTTTTCAATGGAATATTTTTAATAGCAATTATTCCATTCTAGCTAAATTATTAGTTACTCAGGATGCGTCCAGTTTTTTTGATCAAGGCGTCGCTATACAGTAATGGTTGTTCCCTTTTAATTAGCGAGAACGTAGAGCAGAAAGCACTGGGGTATTCCTTTCAGGCGAGTTTTAAAAGGGCTTGCATTGCGTTGCATAAACTCGAAAGAGCACTGACTTTATTATAATAAAGAGTGTCAGTCATACGCCTTATTTAAGCCCTTTTAAATTATCGCTGAGCGACCAATTATTTAACTAGATTGTTATTATATCTAAGTCATTCACCTAGTTTAATCGGAAAATCATCTTCACCTCATGTACAATTGCACAAAATTTATAAGTAAGTGAAGTTATGGCATCTAGTGTTATTTTACAGCCCGGTCGGGAGAAATCTTTACAACGTCGCCACCCTTGGATATTTTCTAGAGGTATTGAAAAAACAGTTGGGCGCACCAACTTTGGCGATACAGTTGATGTATATTCCCATGATGGTAATTGGTTAGGTCGTGGTGCTTGGTCTCCTGAATCACAAATACAAGTGAGAATATGGACCTTTGAAGAAGGTGAAAGTATTGACAATGCTTTTTTCCAAAGACGAATAGCGACTGCACAAGCATCCAGAGAGGAACTTATTGCTAGACATGGTTTAACAGGTTACCGGCTGATTGCCGCTGAGTCTGATGGGCTGCCAGGTGTCACAATAGACAGATATGCCAATGTTTTAGTTTGCCAATTATTATCTGCAGGCGCAGAAAAACATAGAGACAAAATTGTCTGGGCGCTGACTAAACAATTTCCAGAATGCTCTATTTATGAACGTAGTGATGTGGGAGTGCGTAAAAAAGAAGGCCTAGAGGAAATCACCCAAACCTTACACGGTGATGTACCAGACGAAGTTACCATTGAAGAGAATGGCGTAAAAATAATCGTCAATGTAAAAGAAGGTCATAAAACTGGATTTTACCTTGATCAACGTGATAACCGCGCTATAGCCGCAAAATATGCCAAAGATAAAAACGTATTAAATTGTTTTAGTTATACTGGGACATTTGGTAGTTATGCTATCGCTAACGGTGCCAAGTCTGTGACTAATCTTGACGTATCAGATTTAGCTTTAGCGACAGCAAAACGCAATATGGAAATTAATAACCTCGACACCAGCCTGTCTGAGTTTCTTAAACTAGATGTGTTCCAAGCCCTTCGAGACTTTAAACAAGAAGGCAGAGAGTTTGAACAAATCATTTTGGATCCCCCCAAATTTGTCGACTCAAAATCTTCCTTAGTCCGAGCGTGTAGAGGTTACAAAGACATCAACATGCTTGCTATGCAAATAATGAAACCTGGTGGCATCTTATGCACCTTTAGTTGTTCTGGCTTGTTGGGCTTTGATTTATTTCAAAAAGTAGTGGCAGATGCAGCCTTAGATGCAGGAAGAACAGTGCAAATCATTGAACGATTGGGACAAGCAGCGGATCATCCGGTTGGCAGTAATTACCCTGAAGGGTTTTATTTAAAAGGGTTTGTGTGCAGAGTGCTATAGCTTATGGATAAGCAAACACACACAACACAAAAGCGGTAAATTAACGTTGCCGCTTTTTATTTCATTTCAATTATTTCAACGCCTACAGCACAAGTATTGTCATCTACTTTGTCACAACGAACAACTTTAGTATCAGCAGTCAAAGAAGGTATTTGAGAACTAGTAGATTCGATATAAACATTAACTAATGTACCTAACTCCAAAGCGCTTTCTGCTAATTCAAAGGACATGCCTGAAGCACTAATATCTTTACACACAGCCTGAGTTGTACGTTCAGCGCCTTCATCAGTAATTTTTAATTCACAAACAGAATTCACCATCATACGAAAAAAGTTGCGCTTGTCATCGTAACCTATCATCAAAGATACCCCTAGTGTTTAAATTCTACACTGTGTTTATAGGGTGCTGGCAATCTAAAGTCAACGATTGATATTGCCCAATCTAAATTGAATCTAGGTAATTTAAAATTCGTTTAACTGATATGGGCGATGATGTACCTAGTTGTTGAGCGAAAAATGACACTTGTAACTCTTGTAATAACCACCTGACTTCCTTTAATTCACTAGGTTGTGGCATATTCGCAGGGATCTGTTTACATTTTGCTAGGTAAGCTTGCTGAGCTTTTTCTACATTTAATTGATGTAACTTATCTTTTGTCGGATCTATAGGTAGTTTTTCTAAACGTTTAGCAATCGCTTTTATATACCTTTGCCAATCGTTAAGCCGAGCTACTTCAACATCAGCAACAAAACCTTTATACACTAAGGAATCCAACTGAGCTTTAATATGTCCATGAGCATATATAAGATTAAGAGGGACGCTACCTTTCATTTTTTTCTTTGTTTCATGAGCTATGGTTAAACCCACTTCCACTTTTTTGGCTACATCTAAGACATAATCATTAATCTCTTGTCTAACGAACTCACTACACTGCTTAAAATGCGCTTTATCGCGAATATCAGTTTGCATTTCTTCACAGTATTGCTTCACAAGTTGATCAACAGCAGCATCGATACAATCATCAATTAATGCCTTAATTTGGCCGAAAGGATTAAAATACAAGCCTAATTTGGCTTTGTTAGGTAACTTATCCTGTAAATATTTAACCGGAGATGGGATCGCTAAAATAATCAATTTTCGTAAGCCAAGTTTATGAGCTTGTTCGGCAATATGAGATCGATCAAATAACTTAACCGACACAGTTTTGCCATCATTAATTAATGCTGGATACGCTTTTACTTCGTAGCCCCCTGCTTTATTAATAAATTCTTTAGGTAAAGCCTCTATTGTCCAATCGGTTAATCCTGTTTGCTCTAGTTCTGGTGTGGCAACCTTTTGCAAATTTTGTTTAACCTTGCCTTGTAACTGTTGTTGTAACAGATTCAAATCACGGCCTTGGGCAATAACTTGTCCTTTGTCATCTAATACTTTTATATTAAAAATCAGATGTTTAGGTAGTTTTTCCATTGGCCACTCTGCGACTTCTACTTCACGACCAGTCATGCGTTTTAATTTCAAAGAAAGAGTCGGCAAAAATGCTAAAACATTGCCCTTTTTATCTACAGGCTGAATATCAGCCAAACAAGCCTCTGCATAATTGGGAGCCGGCACAAAATTACGTCTTAACGATTTAGGTAAGGCTTTAATTAAAGCTACAATCAGCTCGTGGCGTAAGCCTGGTATTAACCAATCTAATCCTTGAGTGGTCACCTGATTTAACAAAGCTAACGGCACCATTAAGCTCACACCGTCGTCTTCGTCTTTTGGATCAAAGTGATAAGTTAACCCCAAAGTTAAATTACCTTGCTTAAGAAACTCAGGAAATGAATATTCATCAATATGAGTGGTCGTTTTTTTCAGTAACGCGGCTGGATCAAAATCTAAAATTTTAGCATTCGCTATCGATTGTTTTTTCCACCATTTTTTAAAGCTAGCTTCAGAACATACGTAAGGTGGGATTTTCTCACTATAAAACTCCACCAGGTTATCTTCATCAACTAACAAATCTCGGCGGCGACTTTTATCTTCAAGGTTTTCTATATCACTAATAACATTTTGATTATGGGCTAAAAAAGCAAAGTTAAGCTTAGTATCCATGTTGACTAAAGCCTCACGAATAAATATTTCACGACTGACAACAGGATCAATTTGGCTATAGTTTTTACGTCTTTGATTAACTAAAACCAATCCATATAAGGTTACTTTCTCAAAAGCTTGTACTACACCTTGTTTTTTCGACCAGTGAGGCTCAGAAAATTCCGATTTGACCAAATGTTCGGCGATAGACTCGATCCACTCAGGTTCTATTTTTGCCGCCACGCGACCAAATAGATGAGCGGTTTCTACCAGTTCAGCCACCATAGTCCA
This sequence comes from Paraglaciecola sp. L3A3, assembly GCF_009796765.1. Lineage (NCBI taxonomy): Bacteria > Pseudomonadati > Pseudomonadota > Gammaproteobacteria > Alteromonadales > Alteromonadaceae > Paraglaciecola > Paraglaciecola sp. L3A3. Next base: position 2,351,235 of record NZ_CP047023.1, on the reverse strand, counting down.
TTTAGGTTGGGACTTCGCTAAACCCGAGCCTGGAAAAATCATAAAACGGCTATTTCTCGCGCCTAAATATTCTCGGTCTTTATCTTTATTGCCTATATGGGATAACAATCCAGACGCAATTGCTTGGTGTATAGCTTGGTAATCTGCAGTCTGCGAAGAAATACCAAAGCCTAATTCAGCCACAGATTTCTTTAACTGACTGACAATATCTTGCCATTCACGCATACGCATAAAATTGACAAAATGTTTCTTACACCAATTACGTAATTGACTAGAAGATAAGGTTTGTTGTTGCTCTTTAAAAATTTGCCAGAGTTGGAAGAAACCTAAAAAATCGGACTCTTTATTAAAAAAGTCTTCCTGAGCTTGATCAGCTTGTTGTTTCTTATCTTGTGGCCTTTCTCGCGGATCTTGAATACTTAAGCCTGCAGCAATGATCAATACCTCATGTAAACTATTCTGCTTATCAGCCTCAATTACCATGCGGGCATATCTGGGATCAACAGGTAACCTAGCAAGTTGCCTACCTAGCTTAGACAACTGTTGACGGCCCAGCTCTAAATCAATGGCACCTAACTCTTCGAGTAATTTAAAACCATCATTAATGGCTCTTGAATCTGGCGGCTGCACAAACGGAAATTGATCTATTTTACCTAAGCCCAATGACATCATTTGTAAGATAACTGAGGCTAAGTTGGTTCTTAAAATTTCAGGATCTGTAAATAAATCTCGTGACAGATAATCCTCTTCTGAATACAAACGGATACAAATCCCGTTTGAGACACGACCACAACGCCCTGCCCTTTGATTAGCAGATGCTTGAGAGATAGCCTCAATTGGAAGCCGTTGTACTTTACTACGTACACTGTAACGAGAAATACGAGCAGTACCAGGATCAATAACATACTTAATCCCTGGCACAGTTAACGAGGTTTCGGCTACGTTAGTCGCTAATACAATTCTGCGTCCTGTATGGCTGGCAAAGACTTTGTTTTGTTCGCTATTACTTAACCTTGCATATAAGGGTAACACCTCAGTATTTCGATATTTTTGTTTGGTTAATGCATCAGCTGTGTCACGAATCTCTCGCTCACCACTTAAAAACACTAGAATATCACCACGAGGTTCAACTAATAATTCATCAACGGCTTCAATAATGGCTTGGATTTGGTCATATTCACTGCTGTCTATTTCTTTATAGCGCATTTCGACAGGATAAGTTCGACCACTCACTTCAATCACAGGCGCGTCGTTAAAGTGTTTAGAAAACTTTTGCGGATCTATGGTGGCAGAGGTAATAATAAGTTTTAAATCAGGACGCCTTGGTAATAATTGTTTCAGGTAACCCAAGATAAAATCGATGTTCAAACTGCGTTCATGAGCTTCATCAATAATGATAGTGTCATATTGATTAAGAAATTTATCCTGCTGAATTTCTGCCAATAAAATACCATCGGTCATCAGTTTGATATAAGTATTATCAGAAACCTGATCGGAAAAGCGTATTTTAAAACCAACTTGTTGACCAATAGGCCCTTTTAATTCTTCAGCAATACGATTGGCTACTGTTCTAGCGGCCAGTCTCCTTGGTTGTGTATGGCCAATTAAACCATTAATTCCGCGCCCTAATTCAAGGCAAATTTTTGGAATTTGAGTAGTTTTCCCCGAGCCTGTTTCGCCAGCAATAATAACCACTTGATTGCTTTCAATAGCTTGAGCTATTTCATCTTTTTTCTCACTAACCGGTAAATCTGGGTATTCTATTTCTGGACATTGCTGTTGCCTTTGGGTAACCAATAAAGATGATTTTTCAATATCAGCGCTAAGTTTTGCTAAATAATCATCTTGTTGCTCAGAGGATATGGTCGAAAAACGGCGAATTCTAGATTTAAACCTAAACTTATCTTTAGACATGCAAGTTGAAACTTGTTCAGATAATTGTTTGAGACTAACGATTGGGGATGACTGCTGTAACGACAAGGGTAAACGCTCTTCTTTTAGCTCGATATTTAACGAGCAAGGATCCTAGAAGATGCATGGCACAAATACCAGTAAAAATTAAGGCTGATAATGTTAGCATAACAATTCAGCCCTATTTTCAACTGCTATAGACCTAACTGGCTCGCTTGTATCCGTCATTTAGCTGTAAATCTATAGCATGTAACAAAGATGAGCGGTTTATTGTGCCCAACAAATAACCATCATCATCGACTACAGGATAAACTTTTGGTTTTTCTACCATCATTTTATGAGCAAGTTCTATAACAGAGGTATAAGGTTTAACAGATATCACTTCAGTCTTCATAATATCTTTTACTTGTGCAACCTGTTCACGGTAATAACTCGACTCTATCATTTGTACGATACAATCTTGTTCTGATAAAAATCCAATCACTTTATTTTTTTGATCGACTACTGGCCCCCCTGTTTGTTTAGATTGTAATAAACGCTCAACCGCTTCCGCCACAGACAAAGTATGAGTAAAAGTCACGGGCCGTAAATTCATGTAATCACTAACTTGTAAAGATTCCATATGTTTATCCTCGTTGCATCAGAACTGGTATATATTTTGATATCGGCATGATTAAAGATAGACTTAAAAATACACAAAACCTAATTGGTGTAACTATGTATTTAATACAATTAGTTAGTTTTTTAATGATTGTTAGTTTTAACTTGTATGCTACCCCTTTATTTAAAGTAAATTTCGACTCAAGTCCATTAGGTCTATATCAAGGTCAAATAGTAAAACATGATTGGTCAGGCTTAAAATGGCAAAAACTTGCAGGTCGTGCAGAAATTGTTAGAAGCAATGATTACCAACATAAAAATGTATTAAAAGTTAGCTACCCCAAAGGATCAGTGGGCCCAGAGGAAGGTGGAAGTCAATTTGTTGTACCTTTAAAACCAGTAAAGGAATTATGGCTATCATATCAATTAAAATTTTCTAATGATTTTGATTTTAGATTAGGCGGCAAGTTACCCGGGCTCAGCAGCGGTGGGGGTAAATTTACTGGGGGAAACATTCCAACCAAAGGTGAAGGTTGGAGTGCTCGATATATGTGGCGTGAAAACGGCGAAGCGGTTATTTATCTATATTATATGGATATGCCTGGAAAATGGGGAGAAGATTTATCCTTGAGAGACTCTCACTTTGAAACCGACAAATGGTATACCCTAACTCAGTATATAAAGGTAAATGATTTAGGTAAAAGTAACGGAAATTTGCAGGTTTGGATAAACGATAAACAGTTACTTAACAAAAATGACATTCAATTTAGAGGTCAAGATAACGCACTAATAGATAGTTTCTATTTTTCCACTTTTCATGGTGGCAATACGGCTAGATGGGGACCTAAAAATAGAAGTGTAGCCTATTTTGATAATTTTATTATTAGTTCAGAACCAATACAAATTAAGTAACCTGAACTCGGGATAATGAATGTCGTTTCAAATTAAATTTTATAAATAATTCAAACACTTAAAAATAAGCCCTCAGTTATATTTGGATTAAGGTTTATACGATGACGAAATTCTTCGTGTATAGCAAGGAGGTTTTTCGTACGTAATAGCGGGCTTTTACTGGAAATCCAACGCCGCTAAGCGCAAAAATAGCGTTATCGAGGCTCGGCTTATCCCGAGCTCAGGCTTAGCAATAAAGACTGTTTCTATAAAACAGCCTATACGTAAGTATTTAACCTGAGTTCTGGATAAGAAGCATCGTTCAACTTAAATATTATCCTTTCAATTCAATAACTTATAAATATTTATTCAAATTTATCAACCTGAATGCTCACTCGGTGACGAAATTTTTCGTGGATAGCAAGGCGGATTGTCGTACGTAATAACGTGTTATTGCTAGGCAATCCAACGCCGCTAGGCACAAAAAGAGCGTTACCGAGAGGTTCGGCTTATCCAGTATTCAGGTTATTTAACTATTTCAAGTTATCAAAATGCCTTTGCATGGATAATTCGAGCCGTTTAATTTCTCGGATGGTTGATGCTCGACTCATTTCAGCCCAAATCCATTGTTTACCCGCTACTTGTACAATAAGAGTCGCGATAAAGCACACGCCCCAAAATATTTGTTGTTGAGTATCTTGTGCGGTGAAAAACTCATATCCGCTCCATACTAAAACGACAGAAACCAGTAAAATCACTATATTAACCAAGATAAACCAGCCCTTTAAACTACTTCGCACAGAGCCCAATACAAAATCAGTTATGCCTTTTTCTTCGGCTAAAATAGAGTCTATTTCTAATGCTTGATCGCTTAGTTCTTTTTTAATTTTTTCATCTATATTCATCTTCATCATTCTCCAATTTTTGTTTTAACTGCTGCCTAGCTCGATTCAGCCTAGACTTGACTGTGCCCACTGGAATATCTAACACTATGCTGATTTCTGCCACCGCCATATCATCTAAATAAAACAGATGTATCATCTGTCTCTCTATTCTTGCTAAGGTATCAATAGCCGCAATTAAAGCACTTTTATCAGTCTCCACTGAATCTGGTTGCGAGGTATTGACTGTATTGTTCTCTAATTCTTGTTGTTCAACACCATGTTCGAACATGTTATTTTGTCTTTGCTTTTGCCGAATCAAATCTAATGTTCGCCATCGAACGGCCCTATATATCCAGCTTTTAAAGGCTTTAGGATCGTTTAATTTATATAAAGTTTTAGCTGTTTTAATCCACACATCTTGGCTGGCGTCTTTCGCAACTTCTTGGTCATTTGAAAGTTTATAAGCAAAGCGTATTAATCCTGGTTGATGGTGCTGAAAAAGTACTCTAAAAGCATCGTGGTTACCCTTTTGAGCAGCCATGACTAATAAGTATTCTTCGGCCTGATTTTTCAACTATTTTCCTTATTGAACTGTGTGTTTGTTACTCAGAAGACGGTTAGAAACTTGAAGAGGTTCATTTAATATCAATATGGATTGGTATAATTTAGATTAAAAACCAAGATAAAAATGAGCATAACAAGAAACGAGCTTTACAAGTATTGTAAAGCTCGTTTCGAAGAGATTTAAAAGAAAGGTTATTTAAAGTGCGACAGAATTAACTGAAATACATCAGTTTGTTGGTATTGTTTTCCTTGTTCAACTTTTTCAGCCTTAGAAATCAATATTGCACCTTTATTCGCATCATCTGTAATACGTCCATGACTACCTTTTACAAGGCTAGGATCAAGGGGGATCACGTCCATCAAGTATCTAAAGCCAAATTTTTTCTTTATTACCCGTTTAGCCACTTGCCATAATGGTAATTTAAACTTTGGATCCACAAACATTTCTACTGGGTCATAACCTACTTTTCGATGAATATCTACTGTGCGAGCAAATTCTGGTGCTTTGTTGTCGTCTAACCAGAAGTAATAGGTAAACCAGGCGTTAGCTTGGCTAATCGCCACTAAGTCTCCACTACGACTGTGTTCTAGACCATATTTTTGTTGTTCTTGTTTATCTAATACTTGCTCAATGCCGTCAGTATTCAGTAGTAAATCTTTAATGCTTGCTAACTGAGTTTTATCATTCACGTATACGTGTGCACATTGATGATCGGCAACAGCAAAAGCAATTGAAGCAGCACAATCCATATTTTCGATGGTTTTATTTTTATATGCCCCACTGTCAACTAAGGTCTCACGTACTTTAATGTAATCTTTTTCACGTAATATTTTGTTGATATGAACAGGTTTATCTACTGCGGTAATCCCGTATTCTGAAACAATCATAAATTCAGTGTCATCAGAATATCGATTAACCATTTCACCAATAATTTTATCTATCGCTTGAATTTCATTAGGAATACTGTCGCCATTAGGGCCAAACTTTTGTAAGCAATAATCTAGATGAGGTAAATAGACTAATTGTAGATCAGGCTTATTTAACTTAAATTCTATGCTAGCTGCATCGGCTATCCATTGACTAGCAGCAATACCGGCTTTAGGTCCCCAAAAACTAAAAAATGGAAATTTACCAATTTCTGTTTCTATTTGTTGGTGTAAACCCGTGGGTGATGAGTAAAGATCGAATATTTTATTCCCATCAGCCAAATAATGAGGCCTAGGTGTCATACTATTATCGACATTGGCGTACATGTTGTACCACCAAAATAATTTAGATACTTTTAATTCAGGTTTGTTTCGTTTTAGCACATCCCAAACTTTTTCGCTTTGCACTAATTGGTTAGCTTGTTTCCAAAACCCTACTTCAGCAAGTTCATGAAAATACCATCCATTGCCCACTATGCCGTGCTCTTTCGCTTGTTTGCCTGTGACCATAGCTGATTGTGCAGTGGTAGTGACAGCAGGAAACTCAACACCTAGAGCTTGATTTTGATAACCTTGGTTAAGTAGTCGATTAATATTTGGGGTGTTATCCCCAATCATATAAGGGCTAAGGCCAACAACATTTAAAATCACTAATGGAGAAGACATTTAATACTTTCAACCTTAAATTTGAGATATAACGGATGTGTAAAAATTGTGATAAAAATTACAGCATATTGCGCTGTAATAAAGCTTGCTCTAACCAACTAAATTCTGCGGCAAAACCTGCGTGTAAACTGGCATTTTTATCAATTTCTTGTTGCAAAAAATTCAGCCATGTATAAGTTTCAATTTCCAAGAATGGACGATATTGCTGATGAGTTTGTAAAAAATCCAGAGTTTGTAAAATGGCACCTTGGGTAGCAGAAACAAATGATAAAGGTAAATCCGCCGCGTTTTGATTCACTGGTATATGATAATGAATGGTCGCTGTAATAGAATGAAGATCTTCATTCGTTTTACGTTCTCTAGCTTGCTCTAATTGCTCAAAGCTTAAATCCGCTAATTCTTCAACTAATTCATTGTTGATAAACACTTTGGTTTGATGAAGAAACTTTTTATCAGCAAACAATTCTGTTAACTGCTGAACCTGCTCTATCGAATCGATATTAGCTTGTATAGCATTAGAGATTTGAATTTTACCAATCTGAATACCACTGTAGGTAATTTGTTGTAAAGACTCAGTGATGTTTTCGCCCATAACAGCTTGATGGCAAGTGTCATAACAACAACCGATGTAACGTAAAATGGTCTCTTTAGTCACACCTATTTGCTCAGCAGCAGGTAATAATTGTTGAATAAAAAAACCGGTTAACTGTTCAGTGTGTTGTAAAACACAATCGGGTTCCATTTCAATACAAATAACAATTTGTTTATTGGTTTGTTGTTCTAGCTCCGCTAAAAAATTAGCCAAGTGAATAAACTGAGATATTGCCATTTGTTGCTGAGCGTCAGACCAATCAGCAGCATAGGCTAAAGGCAAAGTTGAAATAGCTCCTTTGTTTTCATCACTAGGCAAACAACTGGCCAAAATTTCAGCTAAAGACTGCGTATATTCAAGTCTTTGTCTATCAGCCCAAGTAGGCAAATAAACATTTTGTTTAACAACCGCTTGGTGAAAATCACCGAATGGAAAACCATTTAAGCTGGTTAAACGTAAGCCACTTTCTTTTAACACCTGTTTAAAACGATTAAATAAGGCTGGTTTTGCTCGTAAGGCATTAGCCGCTTTATAAGACAACCATAGCCCTGAAGCCATATCTTGCAGATTTCGTCGCTGTTTTACAGCGACAAAATGTGTTTGGATATTCTGGATGACAGCTTCAACATCTTCCCCAGGATGCACATTACTGCAATAGGCCAGATTATTTAACGAATATGTCATGCTAATGTTTAGCCTTTTTCTACTATGGGTTCTTGACCACGTAAGACCTTGTTATCTTCAAAGGTTTTAGTTTGGTCAATCAGAGGCTTTTTAACCATTTCTAGAGAAATTCGACCACTTTGAGCAAAGAAATTAATCGGATTATTGAAAGTCACCTTTTCTACGTCAGCTTCGCTAAAACCATCATCAAGCATAGCTTGTGCTGTTTTAGGAACCTTCAAAGGATCACTTACGCCCCAGTCAGCAGCACTATTGATAATCATTTTATCAGTGCCATATTCTTGCAATAACTTCACCATACGAGGCTCAGACATTTTAGTATTCGGATAAATACTATGCCCACGCCAACAATCAGTTTCTAGCACTAACGGTAAAGTTTGTTCGGTTAAATGGTCAACTAAAACCATTTCTTCTGCAATACCACTTTCCTTAATTACATCTAAGGTCCTTCTGGTACCCGATACTTTGTCTCTGTGTGGGGTATGAATTAATACTGGCAAGTTCAACTCTTTAGCCATTTGTAATTGTTCAGCTAAAAATCTATCTTCTTCAGGTGTGATATCGTCATAGCCAATTTCACCGACACCAACCACATTATCTTTTTGACAATAACGAGGTAATATTTTCATTACCGCTTCAGCTAGCTCTACATCATTTGATTCTTTTGGGTTTAAGCCCATAGTACAAAAATGCATGATGCCAAATTGTGACGCGCGAAAATGTTCCCAACCAATTAAGGTATCAAAATAATCAATAAATGATCCAACTTGAGTACGAGGTTGACCTAACCAAAAAGCAGGTTCGATTACACCAATAATACCGGCGGCGGCCATATTTTCGTAATCATCAGTGGTCCGTGCCAGCATATGAATATGTGGGTCAAAATATTTCATCATTATTATCCTTTATCCAACGTTCCACTGAATGTGTTCGTTGATTTATAATTCTTCATTTAAAAACGACAGAGACTGCTTAACAATTAAACTTTTAATCGCAGCGGCATGTTGGTTGTCTCTACTTGCAAAATGTTTAACATATTGCACAAAAATATTCTCATGTTCAGACGTAAGGTCTGAGTAACGAATAGCTAGCCAAATAGTGGCTGAAGGTACTCGTTCTGCTAAAGCTTGTTCAACCACATAAGAAAAACACATATTAGATAATTGAGCCGACAATCTTTTATTCAAGCCTAACAATGTATCAATATGTAAACCTAAAAATAAAGTTTTAAGTACCAATTGATTGAAATTTAAATCTTCAAAATGTTCACTAGCATAAGAATTATTCAAAGCAAGTGCAGTAAATTCATCTAAACTATTGCAGCGCCCTGCCCTTACAGCAATGGCAACCGCTTCTCCTTTTGAATCAATCAAATTAAGGCCTCGCAAAATAGCAGCCTTTTCACTGCTATCCCCGGCTTGATAATAACCTTTAACTACAGTACTGACACTTAGCTCATTATGACTGGTGAGTACCTGTAACAATAAAGCTATACGCAACAAATCACTTACTTCGGTAGTGGTCAACAAAATATTTTCAATCTGATTAATTGATTGAATTTTACGTTTAACCACCACAGAAATATCCAGTAGATCATTAATAGGATCGGTACTTAGCTGAAGACTACTCATGGCATTGTCAAACCAAAGCTGCTCATTTGCTGATAAATTGGCGGAAATAAGATCGGTAAGTTGGGTTAAATACATTTATTTATCAATCAAGTTATAGCGTTTAAGCGTTTATTTAAAATGCGGCAAGGAGGCAGCAAAGCGAGAATCACTAAAGCAAAGATATAATGCCCTGAAATTGCGACCAAAAGTGCATCTAATGGGATAACACCAATGACCATAAAAACAATCATTTTTTGAATATTCTCAGGACAAAAATGTTGTAACACTTGTTTTAATTTATTAAACATCAGAGCAAGCCATATTACCACTAATGCCAATGCAATCCATTTGTGGACACCAGCTAGATCAAATTCAAATTGAATTAAGTACAAACAAGACAACAAAACAATCACTAAAGCCAACGCACATAACCAAATTGCATTTTTGTTTTGAGCTGTAGTTTCTTGTTTGCTTAGATAGGTTAACCCTGTGATATAGGCAAAGATCGGTACAGCAATTAGATAACTCTTAGCTGATAAGGCAACAAAACTGGCACCCAACAACCAATTAATATAACGGCAAGATGCCATACAAAAAGAACCCAAAAGTCCTTCTTTTAACCAACCATTATAAACCAATATAGAGAGACATAGAGCAATACCCACATAACCAGATATACTGTTATGTAAGAAAGCCATAATTAAACCTAGTGCCATCAAACCAGTACCTAATAACCAAGCTTGTTTTATTGATATATCGCCACTGGGAATAGGTCTTGAAGGACGTTCGGCTAAATCTTCAGCATAATCAAAACAATCGTTTAAAGTCATACCAGCAAAATAAAAACAAACACTGGCGACCAATAAATATAAAACATTTATACTTAGATGCCCAGCAGACATGATCACAGACGCAGCTATGATGTTAGAAAGTGCTGTAAATCCTGCTGGTGCTCGAACTAATTTTAGATAATTGACTAATTTAGCCATCACCTAACAACTACCAATTGTCATTAATTGCTGCAAAGCTTGGCTCATAATTTTTTCATCTATTTCATTCACTTCAAATCCACTGCCAATATCACTTAACAAGGTGATACATAAGTTACCACCTAAGTGTTCCTTAAACTCAGCAAGTGCTTTGACAATGTTCAATTTTTCTAACACAGCATGATTAAGTACAAAACCAACATCTACTAACAAATTAATCACTTGGTCTTTTTTATCTACAGACAAGTGTCCTTTTAAAGAAGAATAAATAGTATCAAGAGCAATGCCAATAGCCACAGCTTCACCATGGCGTATTTCATTCGCCGTTAATTCTTCTAATTTATGGGCTGACCAATGACCAAAATCCAAAGGTCTAGCTGAACCTAACTCAAAGGGGTCACCAGAAGTAGCAATATGATCTAAATGTAATTGTGCACACTGGATAATCATATGTTGTGAGGCTTTTTCCTCAAATTCAGCTAAGGCAAAACGGCTTTGGTAAAGTTCAGCAAAAAAAGTAGGATCTTTAATTAACGCCACTTTTACCGCTTCAGCTATGCCTGCTCTTTTGTCCCTTGCGCTTAAGGTATTTAACAAATCAAAATCATTCACTACAGCAAAAGGTGGTGCAAAAGTGCCAACAAAGTTTTTACGCTTGTGATAATTCACTGCGTTTTTCACCCCAACACCAGCATCATTTTGTCCCAATACTGTAGACGGCATTCTGATTAAACGAATTCCACGATGAGCCGTTGCGGCAGCAAAACCGACAGCGTCGACTACCGCGCCGCCGCCAATAACTAGAATATAAGAATGACGATCTATTTGAAACTTTTCTACTGCATGATAAATATCGTCAATAACAGTTTCATCATTTTTACAATCTTCCCCAGCCGGTACAATCATACTCGGTAAGCTTTCAATATTATGATGTTCACAATATTGTTCAATCCTGACGGCTAAATCGGGATTAGCTTGATCAACACCTTCATCTAATATGGCTAATAACTTAGGTGACTCAGTTAAATTATCGATTAAATTTATTAGAGTATTGTCTTGAAGATCAAAACAATTGCGCGTAAACAAAACGGAATATTGATAATTTAAGGTGAATTCTTGCGTGATTACCTGCATAGATGAATTATTTTCTAATGACATGACTACTGACCTTTAAAACAGCTGCAAATGCATTATATCTTCACAGCAATAAGATATTTATTTGCCCAACAACTATATGTGTTCAATTAAGAGATTGGCTTTATTATTTTCAAATTAACTAGTAAACGATGCACAATCAGGTATGAAAAGGCTAAGTTAAAGATGAATTGAAACAAAAGGGACCAACAAAATCCTAGGTTACCAAATACTCTCATAATTCTTAATATTAACCAAAATAACGTAAGCTTAATACAAAAAATATTAATCATAATCGTTACAAAATGCGTTAAACCAGACTTTTTACAAATAAAATAATATGACAAAGGGACATTTTACGAATTATTACTCATTATCACTTTTATTTACATATGTCGTGTCGAAAATGAAGCTTCAGTTAATTAAGTAGACTTGAAAGTATTATCATTTCACCACAAAACTTTGTTATCTTACATAATCAAGAAAAAGAAAGAAAAAACCTGTTCAAATAATAACTACTACAGGTAAATTTTAAACCACCATATCAGAATAAACATATGACAAATAAAAATACTGCAAGCATCTTTTGGCACGATTACGAAACGTGGGGAGCAAACCCACAAAAAGATATGCCATGTCAATTTGCTGGTATTAGAACCGACCTAGAGCTAAACATCATAGATGAACCATTAATGATGTTTAGCCAAATTGCTAGCGATTGTTTGCCTAATCCATATGCCTGTTTAGTGACAGGTATTACCCCGCAGAAAACCTTGCGAGAGGGACTAATCGAACGAGATTTCATTGCTAAAATCCATCATGAATTCTCCAAAGAAAACACCTGTGTAGCGGGTTATAACAACATTCGTTTTGACGATGAAATTACTCGTTATACCTTGTATCGAAACTTTTACGACCCCTATGCTAGAGAATGGCAAAACGGTAATAGTCGTTGGGATATTATTGATTTGGCTAGAGCCTGTTATGCACTTCGACCAGAAGGTATTGAGTGGCCATTGAAAGAATCTGGTCAACCGAGCTTTAAGCTTGAGGATTTAACCAAGGCTAACAATGTCGAGCATCAAGATGCTCATGATGCGATGTCTGACGTTTATGCAACTATTGCTATCGCTAAACTCATCAAACAAGCCCAACCTAAATTATATGACTACATCTTTACTTTAAGAAACAAGAAAAAAGTACTTGAGTTAATCAACTGCGAGCAACTTACCCCTTTAGTACACGTCTCTTCTAAAATATCTTCTGAACATGGCTGTTGTACTTGGATCGTGCCTATTGGCTTTCATCCAACCAATAAAAATGCAGTAATTGTATTAAATTTAGCTCAAGATCCATCTCCTCTATTTAATCTGGATCCTGAACAAGTCAGAGATAAATTATACACACCAAGCAATATGTTGGAAGAAGGTGAAGAAAGGCTGCCAATTAAGTTGATTCATATTAATAAATGCCCAGTATTAGCGCCTGCGAAAACACTGACCACAGATAATGCTGAACGTTTAAACATTGATAGACAAGCTTGTTTAGATAATTTACAAAAGATAAAAAACAATCCCTCATTGTTAACCAAACTGCAAGAGGTATATACTGATAATCATGACCGAGAGCCTCTCGATGCTGATTATGCTTTATATACTGGAGGCTTTTTTTCATCAGCAGACAAGTATTTAATGCAACAAGTTGTTACAGCAAATTTACAAGAATTAACAGAACTAACCCTACCCTTTGAAGATGAACGCTTAAACACCTTATTATTTAGATATAGAGCAAGAAACTTTCCTCAGTGTTTAAATCAAACTGAAACAGAAAAGTGGCAAAGATATCGGCAATTCAAATTAACAGATGAATCATCAAATGCCAGTATAAAACTGACTGAATACCTTCAATTACTTGAGCAACTAAGTATTGAACACAAAAACAATCCAGAAAAATTAGAGCTACTCAAAACCCTTTACATATATGCCAATAACCTTTAATAATGTTGTAAAAGTGTGAACGGCTCATGCTTCTGTCAATTAAGCCGATGTTATAAGAACTGGCAAGTAAGTTCGTTCGCCCAATTGGTAAAAATATAAGATAAAGGCAATTAAATGCTTGGAATAAGTTTAAAAGTTGATTCTACAGATACCTATTTAGATATTGAAATTGAACCTGCAAATTTAGAATCTGTTATTGACGCAAAACTGCTTTTTAACATTATAAAAGACAGTGAATTTGCTGACTTTTTCGTATTCGATGAAAATGTTATAGATTTGATTAGTCACTACAAAAACGCTATAGCAAACAATGATAATTCCCTCATTTCACAAAGAATCGGTGAAAGACGTGATACAGAAATAAAATGTATTATTACGGCAGGTGAATTAACTGCAGAGTTAACCTTAATAGTTGGTTATGCTGGCAAAATCCCATCTGTCGATGAATTAATAACTATTCTAAATCAAGCTGGAGTAACCAGAGGTGTCAGTACCAAACGATTACAAAAATTAGTCGAACAACTAGACCATTCATCACCTGGCGATATTTTGTTTGATACCGTCGCTCAAGGCTTGCCTCCTAAAGCTGGTAGCTCATCCAAACTGCAACCTTTAGTACAAAATGCATTAGAACGAATATTGACTCCACAAGCTAAAGGTAATCAAAGAGTTGATATGCGCAATTTAGGTGCCGTAATTTGTGTAAAAAAAGGAGCCGAGTTATTACGTAGGCTACCACCTTCAGAAGGACGCCATGGATTTACCGTTACTGGAGCTCAAATCAAAGCAAAACCAGGAAAATGGCTCAAATTTAGACCAGGTGACGGTACTGTAATTAGTGACCATGATGAAAACTTGCTTATTGCTGATATCACAGGTATGCCTAAATTTAAGGCATCCAAAATGTGGGTTGATGATGTATTCATCTGTAAAGGCGTCAATGTAGGCACTGGCAATATAGAATATGATGGAGCGGTACTTGTTAATGGTGATGTCACTGAAAATATGAAAATAATCTCCACTGGAGATGTCACAATTAACGGTTTTGTTGAATCGGCATATATTCAGGCTGGGGGTGATATTATTATCACTGAAGGAGCTATGGGAAAGGTGAATGAAGCCATGACAGAATATAGCACTACCCTAGTAGCTCAAGGCAGCGTACACATTCAACATGGCCAAGGCTTAAACATTAAATGTAATGGTAATGTCTCTGTCGGTCGTCAATTAGCATACAGCCAAATTGAATCAAAAGGTAAAGTCACAGTAGGTGCTGCAGATAAGCCAAATGGTAATATTTTTTCTTGTAATGTAAAATGTTGTGGCCAATTTATAGCTGGCACTGTAGGCGCGGTTTCTGGTAGTAACTTGAGTATTGATTTTAGCGAAGGCTTTAATCGTTTATTAGAACGCAAAGATACTTTAGATGATTTATTAAAACAAATTTCACAAAATAACCACAGGCATATGGAAAGAATGAATATCATTAATTCCAAATTTGTTCCCAGAGATATGCAAAGCCGAGTTGATGAAGCTAATCAGTTATATCAAGGAGAAACCCAACTGTTAAATTGGTTACACCACAAAGCCAAAGAAATGCATCAGGCTAAAGAAAAATATCAAGCTAATATTCAAATGATTGCCAACAAAAAGGTATATCCTGGGGTGACAATTAAACTGAATAATAGAACTTGGCGAGCCGATAGAGAGTATGACCGCTCAAAAGTTTGTTTTGCAGACCATCAATGGCAGTTAGAACCACTGACCTCAAAAATGTAATAGCAAGTTGTTCGTCATTCGTCCACGAACAACTTGACTGCAGTGACAAAAAATAAATTGTTTTAAAGCCGAGTTAGTAAACTAGAAGTGTCCCAACGACCACCACCTTTGTTTTGCACATCGGCATAAAATTGATCAACTAATGCCGTTAAAGGTAAAATAGAACCATTATTTTTTGCTGCAGATAATGCAATATCTAAATCTTTACGCATCCAATCCACAGCAAAGCCGAAATCAAATTCACCCGCTAACATAGTCTTAGCTCGATTTTCCATCTGCCAAGATTGTGCAGCACCTTTTGAGATAACATCAACAACGGCTTCACAGTCTAATCCAGCATGTTGACCAAAGCTCAATGCTTCAGCTAATCCCTGAACTATGCCTGCAATACATATTTGATTCATCATCTTGGCCAATTGACCACTTCCTGTATCACCTAACAAACGACTAAACTTAGCATAACAAGACAACACACTTTCAACTCGCTCAAAATCGACCTTTTGGCCTCCTAGCATGACAGTTAATTGTCCATTTTCTGCGCCTGCTTGTCCCCCTGAAACTGGAGCATCTAAAAAACCCACATTAAATTGTTTGCAAGTGATAGCCATTTCACGGGCGACTTCAGCAGACGCTGTGGTGTGATCAATAATAATATTGCCCTCGGAGATACCAGCCAACACACCTGTTTCACCTAACATAACTGAACGGAGATCATTATCATTACCCACACAAATTAACACAATGTCAGCAAACTCTGCAGCGGCTTTAGGGCTCAACACGTATTCGGCTGAAAACTCCTTAGCCCAAGCTTGTGCTTTTGATATGGTCCTATTGTAGACCACCACTTGATGACCTGATTTAGCACAATGACCAGCCATGGGATACCCCATGACACCTAAACCAATAAATGCAATTTTATGTGACACAAAGACTCCTTAATATATTGATCCGTTTTCAGAAAATGACAGTATGTAAACCTGATTGAATAGCAGAGACATATCATGACAAACACCATATACCAGTTTGATGCGACTTTAAATAATGGTGAAACCATAAATTTTCAAGATTATAAAGACAAAGTGCTTTTAGTGGTCAATACCGCTAGTAAATGTGGCTTTACTCCACAATATGAAGGGCTACAAAAGTTGTACGCTGAATTTAAAGATCAAGGCTTTGCAGTATTGGGCTTTCCTTGCGATCAATTTGGTCATCAAGAACCTGGCAATGACTCGGATATACAAGAATTTTGTAGTCTAAACTTCAATGTGAATTTTCCATTGTTTAAAAAAATAAATGTAAATGGCGTTAACACAGCCCCTATTTACACATTTTTAAAGCAAGGAGCGCCTGGTATTCTCGGCAGTAAGAATATCAAATGGAATTTCACTAAATTTTTAATCAATAAAAACGGCCGAGTGGTGAAACGGTATGCATCGACCACTAAACCAGAAAAAATAGCAGCCGACATTCAAGCGCTACTTTAATCTTTCTGCGCAATAATTTGAAAATATTTACCTAACCACAAGTATGGTTGTTGCCAGCCATACTCTAGTTCTAATTTTTTAAGCTGTTGATAATGCTTTTCTTGTTTGTCTAAATCTCGTAAATAATCATGAAAACAACGAATGCCAGCTTGATGTTTTATGGTTAAAGGTAAAGCCTCAAACTCAGCCAACACATGACTCGGTCGTAATGGATTATTAGGTGTCAATCGCACCCGGTTCTTAACCTTCATACCCTGCTCTACATAATCAAAGTTTCCGTAACACATGTTGCCAAACAACTGAGCGTCACGGTTAAAAAAGCTCAGAGATAAATATCCATTTGGCTTGACCATACTTGCTAATTTGACTAGCACTTGTTGTGGGTTTTTAACCCATTCTAAAACCGCATGACAAATAACCAAGTCATATTGTTGCTCACCTAAAGACAAAATGTCTGCATTGATTAACGAAAAATCGCCTAAACCTGTTAATTTCTGTTTAGCAATATCAAGGGGATCCATAGCAATATCGGTTAATGTAACTTTATGCTGCATATTCAATAAGGATTCTGTCATCATACCTGTACCGCCCCCCGCATCCAATATGGTCATCCCGCCATATGAAATAGGGGTATGTTGGATTAGATGGGCAAGTAACAATTCGTGACGTAGTCGACCTTTAGTTGAGCCATAGATATTTTTTTGAAACTTATCTGCGATGTCGTTAAAGCTACGATCTTGTTGGTCATTCTTCATTAAAGATTATGTCCCTAATTTTTAAGCGGGGTTGGGGATATCGACAAACACAGACTCAATACCTAACTCATTTTGTATATGTTCGCCTACCGCTTTAGCACCATAACGCTCGGTAGCATGATGACCTGCGGCATAAAAATGAATATTCATTTCTCTGGCAGTATGAATAGTTTGTTCTGACACTTCACCAGTAAGATAAGCATCAATGCCCAATTCAGCAGCTTGCTGAATATAATTTTGTCCTCCGCCAGAACACCAAGCAATCGTGTTAATTTGTTTTTTAAGCGCGGGTTCGTGTAATGGCGCTCGTCCAAGTTGCTGAAAAATTTTGTCTGTTAATTCTTCTGGCTTAATACCATCAGCAAAACGCCCCCGCATCACCACACAGTTTGGATTATTTTCTTCTAATGGCATCACATCTACTATATCTAATAACTTAGCTAATTGAGCGTTGTTACCTAGTTCTGAATGAATATCTATCGGCAAATGGTAAGCAAATAGATTAATGTCATTGGTTAACAAGGCTGCAAAACGTTTTTTCTTCATACCGGTTATGCAAGGATCTTCGCCTTTCCAAAAATAACCGTGATGTACAAGAATAGCGTCAGCATTAATAGAAACGGCATGATCAATTAACGCTTGTGACGCAGTAACACCTGTGACTAATTTACTAATAGTTTGTTTCCCTTCTACTTGTAACCCATTTGGACAATAATCCTTAATATTGTCGGGTTTTAAAAGGTTATTCAGAAAAGTTAATAATTGTATTCTTGTCACTGACATTGACTATCCTCATGTGGCGTAATAACGATGGCACTTTGCCGATATAATAAGCGTTACGTAGCAAAATTAGACATTTAAGTTAAAAAAAGGTATAAAACTAGACCGTATTTTGTAAATAAACATATAAAAGGCAAAGACCTGACTATGAGTAAATTGGATAAAGATCAAGTAATCGCTGCTTTTACAGAAGCTTATACCAAGGCTAACGGCAAAGCGCCAACTATTGAAGCGAAAGGTGGTTGGTATAGTGTGGATGGAGCAAAAAACGTTCGATTAGCTGAGCTAGATGCACAAATTTCAGAATTAACTTCAAGTTCTACGGCTACTGACGAAAAGCCTAAAAAAGCGGCAAGTAAAAACCCTAAAGTAAAGAAAACCGTAGCCCCAAAAAACAAAAATAAAACATCTGATTTTTCGGTTAAAGCATTTTGGGCTAATAAAATTCAAGATAACAACGCGAATACTAAACTACCACGTTAATTCAATCTTCGAATACAAAAAGCCTCTCGATGTAGATCCTCAGAGGCTTATTTAATTTAAAGAATTAAAACCTCATTCCCTCTAAAAATATAATTATCCTTTAAATGAGAAAATAATAACAATCTTAGTAAATAACACTTAACACCGATACAAGTGTTGGTTTACTCTGTGTACCTTGCTGTCTCGTCATATAAATTCATGAAAATAATTAATAAGTCCAATAAACTAGAAAATGTCTGTTACGAAATCCGTGGCCCCATTCTGACCGAAGCGAAAAAAATGGAAGACGAAGGACACCGTATTTTAAAATTGAATATTGGTAACCCTGCCCCTTTTGGTTTTGAAGCCCCCGAAGATATTTTAAAAGATGTGATCCACAACCTGCCTAAATCTCAAGGCTACTCAGATTCTAATGGTATTTACTCGGCTCGCGTGGCCGTTATGCAGTATTACCAACAGCAACAAATTAAGAACGTCACTATCGACGACATATTTATTGGTAATGGTGTAAGTGAACTCATAGTAATGGCCATGCAGGGCTTATTAAATAATGATGATGAAGTATTAATTCCTGCTCCAGATTATCCATTGTGGACAGCTGCTGTCAGTTTAGCCTCTGGTAAACCTATTCATTATTTGTGTGATGATCAAAATAATTGGCAACCTGACATTAATGACATCCGTAGTAAAATTACCGATAAAACCAAAGCTATTGTATTAATTAACCCTAATAACCCAACAGGTGCCGTGTATAGTCGCTCTTTATTACAAGAAATAATAGATGTCGCCAGAGAATTTGGCATCGCCATTATTAGTGATGAAATATACGATAAAATTTTATACGACGGCGCAAAACATCATTGTATAGCGGCTATGGCTGATGATTTGTTTTTTATTACCTTGAGTGGCTTGTCTAAAAACTATCGGGTCGCAGGGTTCCGGGCCGGTTGGTTAGTAGTCAGTGGTAATAAACGTATTGCTAAGGGATATATTGAAGGTTTAAATATGTTGTCTTCAATGCGTATGTGCGCCAATGTACCTAGCCAACATGCTATCCAAACTGCTTTAGGTGGTTATCAGAGCATTAATGAGTTAATCAATGGTGATGGCCGTTTAAAAGTACAACGAGATTTAGCCTTCAAAATGCTCAATGAGGTGGATGGTTTAGAATGTATTATTCCTCAAGGAGCGATGTACTGCTTTGTAAAAGTCGATGCCAAAAAATTTAATATCCATAATGATGAACAAATGATATTTGATTTATTACGCACCGAAAAAGTACTCTTAGTTCATGGCTCTGCTTTTAACCTACATACAGGTTGTTATTTCAGGTTGGTATTTCTACCCAGTGTTGATGTACTTAAGCCCGCATTACAGGGCATTGCCAATTTTTTCAAACACTATCAACAGGTCAACTAATTCATGAGTTTAAGTACCATTAAGAGCCACTTTTTTGCCCATTTATCGCGCATGAAATTAATTAATCGCTGGCCTTTGATGCGCAATGTGCGCACCGAAAACGTGCAAGAACATAGCTTACAAGTGGCTATGGTGGCCCATTCTCTGGCTTTAATACGCAATAAATATTTTAATGGTCAGCTTGATCCTAATGAAGTAGCCACTACTGCTATGTTTCATGATGTATCAGAAGTGATCACTGGCGATTTGCCCACTCCGGTAAAATATTCCAATCCAGTGATCAGAGACGAATATAAAAAGATTGAAAAACTGGCCGAACAAAAACTAATTAATATGGCGCCTAAAGATTTTCACGACGACTATGCCAAATTAATTGATCATCATTATCATAGTGATGACATGATCTTTATTGTTAAAGCGGCAGATGTAATTTGTGCTTACTTAAAAACATTAGAAGAATTATCTGCCGGTAATAGAGAATTTGAATTGGCTAAAAAACGCTTAGACCAAATGCTTAAAGATTATCACTCCCCTGAAGTTGATTATTTTATGCAAGCTTATGTGCCGAGTTTTAGTTTAAGTCTTGACGAAATCACTCAAGAAGATAAATAAAGCCAACTCAAGCTAAATTAAATCAACTAGCAACTTGATTAAAATCAATAACTTTGTTCAGATTAGTATATTAAACAATCAAAGTAGCTTAGTGAATTAATGGATCCTTGGACCAGTAGGTTTCTAGATAAAAAAACAGAACGAGAAGGAGACCACCGCACTCCCTTCCAACGAGATAAAGCCCGTATTTTGCACTCTGCGGCCTTTCGACGTTTACAATCAAAAACACAAGTCCTAGGTGTAGGCATGAGTGACTTTTATCGCACTCGTCTTACTCATTCATTAGAAGCCTCACAAATCGGTCAAGGTATTGCCGCACAATTACGTAGTAAATATCCACATCTAACTAATAGATTAGGTTTAAACGATATTTTAATTGAAGCCCTATGTTTAGCCCATGATATTGGTCATCCCCCCTTTGGGCACGGTGGTGAAGTCGCTTTACATTATATGATGCGTGACCATGGCGGTTTTGAAGGTAACGGACAAACCTTTAGAATTGTCACTAGATTAGAGCCTTACACAGCCGATGCTGGAATGAATTTATCGCGCCGTACTTTACTTGGTTTGGTTAAATACCCTAATTTTATTAATAACTTAACCAACCCAGAAGTGGTTTCTTCAGGGCAAAGTATTATCAATAAACGGCAAATTAAAGCTCAACAATGGCATCCCCCAAAAGGTTTATATAATTGTGATCAGGATATATTTGATTGGTTATTAGCGCCGCTGACCCCATCTGATAAACAACGTTTTTCAACTATTAATCAAGCAGCTGGTAAGCATAGTAAAACCTGCTTTAAATCTTTCGATTGTTCTATTATGGAATTAGCCGATGATATTGCCTACAGCATTCACGATCTTGAAGATGCCATAGTCATGGGTATAGTCAATCAACCACAATTTGAACAAGAAGTAGTTTACCCCATTCAGCGATTAGGTGAGGGCTGGTTAAGTAATCACATAGTAAAATTATCAAAAAAATTATTCAGTAATGAACACCATCTTCGCAAAGATGCCATTGGCGCATTAGTAAACTGCTTTATTACTAATATTGAAATAAATGAAGTGGATGCTAAATTTTCAGATGAATTATTAGTTTTTAACGCAGTTTTCCCGGAGCTTTATCAAGCTTGTATATCGGTTTTTAAACAATTTGTCTTCAAACGAGTGATCCTAAAACCAGAATTACAACTATTAGAATATAAAGGCCAACAAATAGTCATGGAATTATTTGAGGCTTTTAGTTCAGACCCAATGCGATTATTACCTGACAATACAAAAACACGATGGTTAGAACAAGAAGCTAATAATAATGGGCATAGGGTTATTTCTGATTATATTTCAGGAATGACAGATGGTTTTGCTTCAAAATTATATGCTACTTTGTTCATGCCAACAGGTAATAGCCTACCAGATACATTAAATTAGATCCTGAGCCTTGTGATACATTTGTGATGTAATCTTTAGGCTGAGTCTAAGGTCTATATAAGCAAAGGCCATGAAAAATAAATTGAGTAAGTAACTATGCTGATAAAAAGTACTAAAAAAAGCGACATTAAAGAAAGCCAAGTAACTGACGAACAGGTGTATAACAACCGCAGACACATGTTAAAAACCATGGGATTTCTTGGTGCCAGCGCCCTACTCTCTAGTCGCCAAACTCATGCGTTAAGTTTTTTTGGTAGTGATGAAGAACAACACGCCAAAGCCTTTAAAACCAAAGCGCTAAAATTTAGTCAACCCAAACAATATCAAATTACAGAAACCTTGACCCCGAAACAGAAAGTGATCAGCCATAATAACTTCTACGAGTTTGGTACCAGTAAATCCGATCCATTAGCAAATGCCCAAGAATTTAAAGTTGATCCATGGAAGTTAGAAATAGACGGCTTAGTAGAAAACCCCATTACTTTAAATTATGCTGATTTATTCAGTAAATTTAATATTGAAGAAAGAATATACCGTCTAAGATGTGTAGAAGCATGGTCTATGGTGGTACCTTGGTTAGGATTTTCCTTGTCCGAAATAATCAAACAAGCAAAACCCTTGAGTAAAGCTAAATATGTGGCCTTTGAAACCTTACATGATCCCAAACAAATGCCAGGACAAAAAAGCCGCTTTACCGGTGGCGGCATTGATTATCCTTACGTAGAAGGTTTGCGCTTAGACGAAGCCATGCACCCTTTGACATTAATGTCAGTGGGTTTATATGGCAAAACCCTGCCAGCACAAAATGGCGCGCCAATAAGGTTGGTTGTACCTTGGAAATACGGATTCAAAAGTATTAAATCCATTGTTAAAATTCGTCTTACCGATAAAAAACCAGCTACGACTTGGAATTTATTAGCCGACAGCGAGTATGGATTTTACGCTAACGTTAATCCGCAAGTTGATCACCCAAGATGGAGCCAAGCCAGCGAACGTAGAATAACCACAGGAGGGTTATTGTCTCGCAACCGTATTCCTACTTTAAAATACAATGGTTATGAAGAGGTCGCCCCCCTATATTCAGGAATGGATCTTCGCAAGAATTATTAAGTTAATCTCTTTATGATAAAACTCAAACCGATACATATCATTTGTCTGAAATTGGTCATTCATTGTTTGGCATTATTACCTATATTGCTCACTTATTACCAAGCAATTAACGATAAATTAGGAGCCGATCCAGTAGAGGCCATTCTACATTTCACAGGTATAGGCGCATTTAATTTATTGTTATTGTCTTTACTGGTGTCGCCGATGGCTAAATTCACTCGGCAAGCACTATTAATCAGGATAAGACGCTTATTGGGTTTATATGCCTTTCTTTATGCGCTGTGTCATTTTGTCAGTTATATTGTATTTGAATTACAATTTGAATGGTCATTGTTATTGTCAGAAATAATTAAACGGCCTTATATTACAGTAGGTTTTTTGGCTTTTTTAATCCTCAGTGTATTAACCCTCACATCAACTCAATTCATGCAGCGAAAGATGGGCAGAAAATGGCAACAATTACACAACTGGGTTTATCTAGCAGGCTTATTAGTTGCACTACATTTTATCTGGTCGGTTAAATCAGACATGATCGAGCCCTTGATTTATTGGACTATATTGTTAATTTTACTCAATCTCAGAAGAAAAAAATTATTAAAATACGTTAATCGAAGTTCTGCCAACAAAGTTAAATAGACTAGAAAATCAAAATAACGGTTGTGTTTAAAGGATTCAATCGCCCTGCTCTTTTCGGTAACTTAGACTTTCACCAATAAAGTACAAAATTTCCACAAAAAACACTTGCATGTTTATTTATACAGTACTACTGTATATCCAACCACTGTATATAACATCACCAATGAGATTTAAATTATGGCAAGTGTTCACGCAATTTCAAATACAACACAAATTGTTTCTACATTACAGATCCCAGCTAAACAGACGCAACTACAACTCGATATAGATTTTGCATTACCTCAAAAGTGGACTTACTTACTAGCTAATCATATACGTTTTTCTGAAAAACAGGCTTACAGTATATGTTTACCTAAACCTGATAATGCCAAGTTGCACGTTTGGGTTGAAAAAATAGTCAGCAGTGGTCAATGCGAGCGGATTTTTATTGAACAACTATCTGTAGATGAAGTTAGCTTTAAACGTATCAAACAAGTTTGTATCGAAAATAATGTCACTTTAGTTAGTTTAATACACCAAGAAGATATGTATAACAATGTAGTTAAAGGACCATGGCTACAATCTAGTTAACTATGGATTTCACTGTAAACTATTGACTCAAAACAGTCTTATCATCTAGGCTGGGCGCATAACCCAGCTACCCATGCTTTTAATGAATACAACTCAACCCTGTCACTGTCAAAGTAATTTACCATTTATCGCCTGCTGCCAACCTTACATTGACGGAGATAAAGCAGCCCCTACAGCCGAAAAACTGATGCGTTCTCGTTTTAGTGCTTATGTTTTACAAAATTACGATTATATTCTAAAAACATATGCCGAAAAAAATCGGAAGGACTTATTCATTGAACAGTTAAAACAAGATTCAATCGATACTGAATGGTTATCTTTACAAGTTTTACATCACTCTAGCAAACAAAAAACAGCACAAGTAGAATTTAAAGCATATTATCAAATCGGCCAGCAACTTTATCTAATGCATGAATTATCTAATTTTATCTTTGAAAATGACCAGTGGCTTTACACCACTGGCACTATGTTAAAAGGCAGCGGTAAATACCAACAACAAAGAAATGATCCTTGTTTATGCTCAAGTGGAAAAAAGTTTAAAAAATGTTGTGGCAAATAGTAGAACCCAAGAAAGTACTCTACTCTGCCGATGTCCAGATAGCCGCGCTATCGACTTTTCCACCATAGATAATTTGATGTTTGATATCAATACCATCCATGCTTGGTACTTTAAATAACATTTCAAAATTATTGTATGAAGAAAGCTTATTTTGACTAATTTGGGTTTCAAATTCTTGGGATGACAAATCAGCTTCATTGGTCATAAACCAACTAACTTGCATAATAGATGGATCTGAAAATCCCGACATAATATAAATTAAGTTGTCTCTGGGGCCATCCATTTTAGCGAATAATCCGTAATCAGTATAACCTTCACTAATGTTGTCCGGAGACGAGTAAGTTTTTGAGGAATCGGCATTTGTTAACACTAAATTATGTTTATCAATTTTAAAATGCGAACCTTTAAAGTACTCCTCTAAAATACCCATTGCATTCAATGGGCCTAGATAAATAATATCAAAAGACCTTAAGTGATAGGCACTAATTTCTGACGCGATCCGATAATTAACGCGTTTTTTACTATCGAGTATATTAAAAACATTTTTTAAAGCAATGCTGCTACCTTTGGTTACTAACTTTTGCCGATAACCAAATGTGGCATTGGGATGTTCAGGATATTGTTGCAGATATTGTTTAAGTTCTTCATCTGAGTTGATATTAGGGTCTAGCACAGTCCTGCGTCTATTCAGTTCTTTATTGAACTCAGAAAAGTTATATATATCCCCTAACACTATCATAACTGGCTTCTCTGAAGCTTCTAGTTCAGACCAAACATTATGCCTTTTGACTATGACTTTTTCTGCTTCAAGTTCAGTATCAAACCAATAAAACACAGCAAACAAATTGATTATCACAGAGATACAAAGTAATCCTGCAACTAACAGAATTTTATTCGACTTATTATCAACTTGTTGTTCAGCTGCCATGTTCGGCTCAGCAGATACTATTGAAGGCGAAGGAACAATATCCTTATTTTTCTTAAAAGATAAACGGTAGGCTCCCACGGGAATAGAGATATAGAATTTTTCACTACTGCCTTCTTGCAGATAAAAATTTTCTAATTTTTTACGCAAATTTGAAATATTAACTCTTACGGTTGAATCTTCGGCGGGATTAAAATCTTCACTTTTACCAAAGACATCAACAGCAATTTCTATTTCTTTTGGCGCATTATAATCGGTGGAGTTTCCTTCGATTACAGGCAATTCTCGATTCAATAAATATTCGAGCAATTTTTGCTGATTTTTAGAACGTCCAATTACACCATTGGTTAATAGTTCAAGTTGAGCAAGGGCATCTTCTTTTGAAGGGAAGTAACTATTTTCTATCACTAATTAACCTTTATTCCGTAATATTATTTTCATTTCACTAAAGCTAAACATCTGTGTTTACAGAGTTAGATCTAAGTACTTCATATACAAGATGTTAAGTTACGTAAGAGACTCACTAAATTTAATAAGCGATACTTTATATTAGATTGCTTACTTTGCCTAACATTAACAAACAGTTAAGAGGTTTTACAAATAAAATCATTTACTTAACATCAAATAAATCATAAAAATTCTGAGTGGTGACCTGAGCTAATTCAGCCAGACTAATACCTTTTAACTGAGCAATGAATTCTGCCACTTCACGAACATAGCCAGGCTGATTTTTCTTTCCTCGGTAAGGAACCGGCGCTAACCAAGGCGAATCAGTTTCAATAAGCAGTTTATCTAATGGGATTTGTTTTACTACCTCTTGTAGTTCCGTCGCCGTCTTAAAAGTCACTATACCTGAAATTGAAATATAGAAACCTAATTCGATTGCTGATTGCGCCATAGCCAAATCTTCAGTAAAACAATGTAACACACCTTTCGTTTCAGGTGCTTTATATTGCTTTAATAATTCAATGGTATCTTGACGGGCATCACGAGTATGAATAATTAATGGTTTTTTCAGTTGATTGGCCACTTTAATATGATCAATAAATGATGTTAGTTGTACTTCTTTCGTTTCAGCACTATAAAAATAGTCTAACCCTGTCTCTCCAATAGCCACCACTTCTGGGCTGTCTGCCATGGCCAAAAGCTCTGCATAACTGCAAGCATCTTCTTGGTGCAAAGGATGTACACCACAAGAAACAGATACTTCATCAAAATGCTGAACGGTTTCACGCATTTTTGGGTAATCTTTAACTGAAACAGACACGCACAAAAAATGTTCTACTCCTCGATTTTTGGCAAACTTAATAACTTCTGCCAATTCTTCTGGGCTTTTATCTAATCTGTCCAAATGGCAATGTGAATCTACAAACACCTTTAAAAACTCCTTTCGCTTATTAATATGATGGGATGAGAGATATCGCAGTTAACAAGCCTGCGAGTTGTAGTATTTTATTAACACCTGGATTTCTAAGTTGTTGAGATATCTTGGTTGCCTTTTTTTCAACCGCATAGAGATTAACGACTACAGTATGATTATTGACTAAACTCACTTGTTCTCTCACCCAAAATTGACTCCACTTAATCACTTTATCAGTATGTTCTTGCCACTCAATCGCCAAGCTAGTAGCACTTTTGTGGCCACTTGTTAACTCAACAATTCCCTGTTTGAACAACTCAAAAGTAAATTTTTGTTCTTGCTGTAATTCATCTAATAAAGCTAAAGGTCTAGCAGCAAACAATTTAGCAAATTGAGGATCTATTGCCCCCGCATATTGAGTACGAACCCAGTTAATTGAAGTATTAAAATCAGGGCTGGGTAAAATCAATTTTTCACATCGGCTTTTAATGGTGGGTAAAATTCGCTCAGGTTTAGCTGTGGTTAACAATATAAAAGTACTAGAGGTAGGCTCCTCTAAAGTTTTTAATAAAGCGTTAGCACTTGACTCAGTCATAGTATCAGCATGATGAATAATCAGCACTTTTACGCCAGACATCTGCGCTGAACCAACTAATTTTTTAATTGCATCCCTGATTAAATCTACACCTATCTGTTTTTCTGATTCTACTTGGTGTAAATCAGGATGGGTAGATGCTGCATTCAAGCGACATGACTGACAAGTTCCACATGTTTTATCGAGTTGCGGATTGGCACAAAGTAATAGCTCGGCTAAATTCAGCACAAATTTTGTTTTACCTAAACCAGAAGGGCCTTGAACCAGAATGGCATGGTGTAATTTTTTACCTGCAATTCTTTCACTTAGTTGCAAAAACGTTTTGCTAAGCCAAGGATACACTTATTGCTCCAAAAATTGTTTGATTGCTAATCTAATGTCTTGATGCACTTTTTCTAATGTTTGCATGGTATTAATCACCACACAATTTTTATCTTCTGCGGCAATCGCTAAATATTCAGTTCGGGTACGTTCAAAGAAGCTCAGATCTTCTTGTTCTATTCTATCTAGCTCCCCTCGTCCTTTAGCCCGTTTTAATCCCTCTTTAGGATCTACATCTAAATACAAGGTAAAGTCAGGCTCAAATCCATTTAAAGTAATGCGTCGTAATGATTCAATCATTTCGTTATTAATGCCTCTACCGCCACCTTGGTATGCTCTCGATGACATATCATGTCTGTCACCTAGCACCCAGTTTCCTTGTTGTAAATTCGGTAAAATAACATTTTGTACTAACTGTGCTCTGGCGGCGTACATTAATAACAGCTCAGCTTCTATTGTGACTTTTTCGTTAGGCCAATCACTTTTTACACATTCGCGAATGGCTTCTGCCATTGCTGTACCACCTGGTTCCCGTGTATTCGCAAGATTATGCCCTGCTGATTTTATAGCGTTACTAATAATAGACACTGCGGTACTTTTACCAGCACCTTCTAATCCTTCAATTACAATAAACTTGCCTTTAGCCTGCAAAATTTTCTCTCTTACTTATTTAATTGATACTTGCGTACTGCAAGGTTATGTTCTTGCAATGTCACTGAAAATTGATGACTTCCATCACCCTTCGATACAAAATACAACTCATCTGTAGATAAAGGATTTAATGCGGCATCTATGGCTAACTTACTCGGCATAGCAATAGGAGTGGGCGGTAAACCTTTTATGACATAGGTATTATAAGGAGTCGCAGTTTTCAAATCTTTACGACGAATATCACCATCAAAATCATGGCCCATACCATAAATAACAGTTGGATCAGTTTGTAGGCGCATATTTAATTTTAATCGATTAACAAATACACCGGCAATTCTCGGTCGTTCAGCAGCTACCCCAGTTTCTTTTTCAATAATCGAGGCCATGATCAGAGCGTCATAAGGTGTTTCGTAAGGTAAATCTAAATCACGAGTAAACCATGCCTGTTGTAAATAAACTTGCATTTGTTGATAGGCTCTTTTTACCAAGTCAATTGCAGCAGTTTGTGCCGTAAAACTATAAGTATCAGGTAATAACAATCCCTCAAGAGAGTTATATTCAATACTTTGGATAAATCCTTGAACTTGGTTATCAATATATTCTTTGTCAGCTAATCTAGAATTTTGTTTTATACTCACTAACCAATCTTGCCAACGAAGTCCTTCTACTAAACTAATAGAAAATTGCGTTTCTTTACCGCTAACAAACAGCTGAAGTGCTTCTAGTGCAGTCATACTCGGCAATAATTGATAGGTGCCCGCTTTAATATTTGCCAATTCAGGCTGTAGTTTTAAACGCACTTGTAGGCCAATATTGTCAGTCAAGATATCCATAGTTTTTAGTTTATTAAGCACTTGCTTAGATGATTGACCAGATTTCACTTCAAACAGTGTGGCTGTTTCTAGATTAACTGCTTTATGTATCTGTTGTTCAAAATAATAGGCAACCGAAAGCCCCCCTATACCTAGTAACAACATTAAAATGAATAAATATTTAATTATGTTATAAAATTTCATTAAATATACAATCCTTGTTCAGTGCGGTGTTTGTCTATCCATGACTGAAATAAACGTGTTTGTTGTACCTTCGGAACGTTAATTTGTTTATCTGAACATGGATTATATAAGCAAGAAACGGGTACCAATCCCATTAAACAATTACAGATAAACATTTCTTCAATATTAAGTAAGTCGCTCGGTCTTTGGCTAACAATATTAACCTCTATATCGTTATCATGTAATACGGCTAATACTTGATTGCGCATTACACCTTCTACCCCAGAACCTGATAAATTAGGGGTATACCATTGATGATTTTCTTTCCAAAAAATATTAGCCATGGAACTTTCAATGATAACCCCATCAGTATCACAAACTAAGGCATCGTCGAATGATGTAGATAATAACGCTTTTTTGACCAATACCTGTTCAAGTCGATTGAGATGTTTTATGCCAGCTAATATGGGTTGTTTTGCCAATAAGATAGGACTCACAGTTAAAGGGAGCCCAGTATTTTTCCATTGACTATAAAATTCAGGGTATGGATGATGAGTAATGATAAAGTTAGCATTATTAGATCCCGCAGGAGAGTAACCTCGTCCACCTTCTCCTCTGGTAATAATAATTTTTATGACTAAGGCGTTAACTTCTGAGCTGACATCATTTAGAGAGTCTTTAATTGACTGAGTCAACTTAGCCCAAGCTGTAAAATCTATATATAAAATTCGACAGGCTTTTTTTAAACGTTGTATGTGGGCATCATAAAATTCTAAACAACCATGACGATATGCAATGGTAGTAAAACAACCATCTCCATATTGTAATCCTCTATCAGCGATGGCTATTTCAGTTTGATACTGACCATTTACGATCATTTTACAATCACCCATTAAAATCAAAAAGACTCGGATAAATCCGAGTCCTAATATTGCATATTTTTGCATGAATACCAATCATGCTTAACGACTAGAAAAGGTTAACTTAGGCTTTCTTAAATAATAGTGAGCCGTTCGTTCCACCAAAACCAAAAGAGTTACACAATGCATATTCCATCTGTTTTTCTTTCGCTTTATGAGCGACAAAGTCTAGATCGCAACCTTCACCAGGATTATCTAAATTGATAGTCGGAGGTGCAATTTGATCTCTTAGAGCCAATATAGTGAAAATAGCTTCAACTGAGCCAGCAGCACCTAATAAATGTCCGGTCATGGATTTTGTTGAACTAACAAGAAGATCATAGGCATGGTCAGCAAAAACACGTTTTAGTGCAGCAACTTCAGCAACATCACCCGCTGGTGTCGAGGTGCCATGGGCATTGACATAGCCAATATGAGAAGCAGCTATTCCAGCGTCATTTATAGAATTTTCCATCGCAGCGGCAGCACCTTCCCCATCTTTAGGAGGAGAAGTCATATGATATGCATCACCACTCATACCAAAACCGACTAGCTCAGCATAAATAGTTGCGCCACGTGCAACAGCAGACTCGTATTCTTCCAACATGATAACACCAGCGCCTTCACCTAATACAAAACCATCACGGTCAGCATCCCATGGACGACTTGCTGTTTCAGGTGAGTCATTACGAGTAGATAAAGCACGGGCAGCAGCAAAACCACCAATCCCTAATTCACAAACTGTAGATTCAGCACCACCGGCAATCATGGCATCAGCATCACCATAGGCAATCGTACGTGCTGCAATTCCAATGTTATGTACACCTGTAGTACAGGCCGTGACAACATTAATATTCGGTCCTTTCAATCCTTCAAAGATAGAAAAGAAACCAGAAATCATATTTGTGATTGTGGCGGGTACAAAAAATGGGGATATTTTTCTGGGACCTGATTCGAGCATACGGCTGTGGTTTTCTTGAATTAAACCTAGGCCACCAATACCTGAACCAATGGCAACACCGACTCTTGCTGCATTTTCTTCTGTTATTTTTAATCCAGAATCCACTAAAGCTTGTTTGCCAGCAGCAATACCAAGTTGGATAAATCTATCCATTTTTTTAGTTTCTTTTTTAGGAATATATTGTTCAACATCGAAGCTTTTAACTTCACCTGCAAACTGAGTAGAAAAGGCACTTGAATCAAAAGAAGTAATTGGTGCTATACCGCTTTTTCCAGCTAAGATGTTCTTCCAAGAAGAATTAACATCGTTGCCAACGGGAGAAAGCATGCCAAGACCAGTCACAACAACGCGACGTTTGGACACATTGGACTCCGATTATAGAATATAAATTTGATGAAAAAAAACGGCTCAGGAAGAGCCGTTTAAGATATGTTTACGCGTCTTTATTAGCGTTAACGTAATCTATTGCAGACTGAACAGTAGTAATTTTCTCTGCTTCTTCATCTGGGATCTCAGTATCAAACTCTTCTTCAAGAGCCATTACTAATTCAACAGTGTCTAGAGAATCTGCACCTAGGTCGTCAACGAAAGAAGCTTCAGATTTAACTTCTTCTTCTTTTACACCTAATTGTTCGATAATGATTTTTTTAACGCGTTCTTCGATGTTGCTCATGATTCTAGTTATCCTTCAACGTAGCTAGATATAAATTTGCGGGTAGTGTATTCAGCAAAGTGTGGCCTTGCAAGCAAGTCTCACAACTTTTTATCTGGTCTTACCACCCACCGGTTAATAAAAATTGGTTCGCTTATGGTTATTTATCACTAAAAGTGACTTATATAATCCGCTTAACGGATTATCCCATATGCATGCCACCATTAACATGAATAGTTTCACCTGTGATGTAAGCAGCACTATCACTGGCTAAAAATCCAACAGTTGCGGCTATTTCTTTAGGATCTCCCAAACGATTAGCTGGAATATCTTTAAAGATACTGGCTTTTTGTTCATCAGTTAATGATTTAGTCATATCAGTATCAATAAAACCAGGGGCCACTACATT
This sequence comes from Paraglaciecola sp. L3A3, assembly GCF_009796765.1. Taxonomy (NCBI): domain Bacteria; kingdom Pseudomonadati; phylum Pseudomonadota; class Gammaproteobacteria; order Alteromonadales; family Alteromonadaceae; genus Paraglaciecola; species Paraglaciecola sp. L3A3. The sequence goes on along the minus strand of NZ_CP047023.1, from coordinate 2,318,400 downwards.
AACAGTAATTCCTCTCGACGCCACTTCACGTGCCATCGATTTACTAAAACCAATCACACCAGCTTTTGCTGCAGCATAATTTGCTTGTCCAGCATTACCTGTACTGCCCACTACTGAGCCAACATTAATAATACGTCCTTTACGTTTCTTCATCATGCCACGTAATACTGCTTTAGACATTTTAAAAATAGAGGTTAGGTTAGTATCCATGATGTCTTGCCATTCATCATCTTTCATTCGCATCAACAAGTTGTCACGAGTAATACCGGCGTTATTAACTAAAATGTCGATTGCACCGTATTTTTCAGTGATTTCACTGATAAGCGCTTGCATAGAATCAGCATCAGACACATTTAGCACTTTACCTTCACCACTTGCTTGCAAATAATCACTAATAGCTTGCGCACCATTTTCAGATGTTGCGGTGCCAATTACAGTAGCACCGTCGGCTGCTAAACGCTCAGCGATAGCACGACCTATTCCTCTACTTGCTCCAGTAACCAAAGCAATGCTGCCATTTAAATTTGACATATAATCTCTCTATAAAACGTTTACTACTTTAATGAATTAATGGCTTCAAGTGTATTGATTGCTTCGCCAGTAAGGCTTTTATCAATACGCTTAACTAGACCAGTTAATACTTTACCTGGTCCAATTTCTAATAATTTTTGCACATCATTTTTAGCTAAAAAACTAACTGTTTCAGTCCAACGAACCGGACTATATAATTGTTCGATGAGCGCTTGTTTAATCAATTCAGGGTCAATAGGCGCCGCTACATCAACATTATTTATCACAGGAACAGCAGGTGCATTAAACTGCACAGATTTTAATAACTCAGAAAGTTGCTCAGCAGCGGGTTTCATCAAAGCACAATGAGAAGGTACACTGACTGATAAAGGAAGTGCTCTTTTCGCACCATGTTCTTTGCATAAAGCAGCAGCTTTTTCGGCTGCACTTTTGGTACCAGCAATGACTACTTGACCAGGTGAGTTAAAATTCACAGCCGCAACAACTTCTTGAGACTCTTGTTGCGCTTGCTGACAACTTGCTATTACTTTGTCATCATCTAAACCAATAATGGCATACATAGCGCCGACACCAGCAGGTACTGCTTGCTGCATAAATTGACCGCGAGCTTCTACTAACTTGATCCCATCAGTAAAATTAATCACCCCAGCACAAACTAATGCAGAATATTCACCTAAACTATGTCCAGCCATATAATCAGGTAAAGCAACACCTGTTTCCTTCAATACTTGAAAGATAGCGTAGCTTGCAGCCAGTAATGCAGGTTGCGTCACTTCAGTTTGATTTAACTTATCAGCATCATTATTAACGACATCCCAAAGGTCGTAACCTAAAACGTCGCTTGCTGCTTTAAATGTATTTTCAATTGTTGCGTATTCAGTCGCTAATTCACTTAGCATACCTAGAGACTGGGAGCCCTGACCGGGGAAAACCCATGCTTGTTTACTCATAATTTATTCTCGAATCTTATTGCTTGTTATTAATATTTGATTAGAGCAGATGCCCAAGCAAAACCGCCACCAAAAGCTTCTAAAAGTAGATTTTGCCCACGTTTAATACGACCATCCCGAATTGCTGTATCTAATGCCGTAGGAACTGTTGCTGCAGAGGTATTACCGTAACTTTCTAAGGTCATCACTACTTGATCTAATGACATATCTAATTTTTTAGCCGTCGCTTTAATGATTCTAAAGTTAGCTTGATGAGGCACTAACCAATCTAGATCTGATTTTTGCATATTATTGGCTTTTAAAGTTTGTTCAACCACTTCACTCAATTTAGTCACTGCCACTTTGAAAACTTCATTGCCCTTCATCGAGCCCCAGTTTTCATGCACTGATTGTTCTACACCATGAGCTGGATTACCGACACTTAATAAGTCACCATAGGAACCTGCTGCGTGAATATGGGTAGATAAAATACCGGGTTCTTCACTTGCTTCTATAATAGTGGCTCCTGCTGCATCACCAAACAGAATTACCATAGTACGATCTTCAGGATTAACTAAACGACTTAAACAATCTGTACCAATAACTAAAATGCGTTTCATCATGCCAGTTTTAATATACTGGTCGGCTATGCTTAATGCATAACAATAACCAGCACAAGCTGCAGCTACGTCAAAAGCCGGAATACCATCACAGTCTAATGCTTTTTGAATTTCACAAGCTGTACTAGGCAAAGCATATCGGCCACTAGTAGTAGCACAAATAATCATATCTAAAGATTTAGCGTCAATTCCTGCTGCTTCTAACGCTTTTTTACTGGCTTCAACACCCATAGTTGCTGCGGTTTCATTTTCACCAATAATACGTCTTTCTTTGATTCCAGTTCGATCAGTTATCCACTCATCTGACGTATCAACCATATTAGCCAAATCAGAGTTTGTTCTTATTTCACTTGGATAATAACTACCTGTACCAATTATTTTGGAATTCATTTATTAGTGACGCTCCATTAATACTGCTTCAATTTTATCTTTAATTTTATCTGGCACCTGCATCTCAACTTCTAGTACAGCTTGTCTAATCGCGTACAAAAAAGCTTCAGAAGAGGCGTCACCATGGCTCTTAACCACAATTCCGCGCAATCCTATCAGACTCGCCCCATTATACTGGTCGGGCTTCATCTTAGCGTAAATAACCTTTAATAAAGGTAAAGCCACTGCCGCTAAGAATTTATACAACCAATTTTGCTGAGAAGCCTTTTTTACTTCTTGAATAACAAAGTTTGCTAAACCTTCCCAAGATTTTAAGGCTATGTTTCCAACAAAGCCGTCAGTCACAATAACATCAGCCTTCTCACTGAAAATATCGTTACCTTCCACAAAACCAATATAATTAATTGATTTTGATTCATTTAATAATTTAGCCGTTTGCTTAACCTGATCATTTCCCTTAATGTCTTCTACGCCTACATTAAGTAATGCCACTTTAGGTTGGCTTATATTGGCAATTTGCGCAGCTAATACTGAGCCCATCACTGCGTACTGGAATAATACCTCAGAATCACAGTTAACGTTAGCGCCTAAATCTAACAAATATACTCGACCATTGTTACTGGTAGGTACCTTTGAGATTAATGCCGGACGATGAATGCCTGGCAATGTTTTCAAAACATAAAATGCCATGGTTAAAAGCGCACCAGTATTGCCAGCACTAACACAAGCATCTGCCTTGCCTTCACTCACTAAATCCAACATACGTCGCATTGACGAATCTTTTTTGTGCCTGAAAGCACGAGTGGGTGTTTCAGCCATAGAAACAGTTTGCGAACAATTTACTAATTGAATACGAGATTGAATATTTTGATCTTGTTGAGTGAGCCATTCAGACATAACACTTTCAGTGCCACATAGAATAATTTGCAGATGCGGGATTTCTTGCAGCGCTTTTTTGGCTGCGGGTAAAATAATATGGGGGCCGTGATCGCCCCCCATGATATCTAACGCTATCGTTAGATGACTCAAAGTTCTATCACTTAATAATTAAAGAGATAAAACTTTTTTGCCTTTATAGTAACCATCAGCGGTCACATGATGACGAACATGTGTCTCACCTGACGTTGAATCTACAGACAAAGTCGTAGTACCTAATGCATCGTGTGAACGACGCATACCACGTTTTGAACGAGCTTTTTTACTCTTCTGTACAGCCATTACTTTACTCCTAGTCTCGCTTAAGTTCTTTCAAAACCGCGAACGGGTTTGGACGTTCATCTACCGGTTCAATTTTTCCGAAGCTCATGTTGTCACGCTTTTGACTGCAATCCTCCTCTGCATGAAGGGCTACAATCGGCAGTGACAAGATCAGTTCGTCTTCAAGTACTTGAAATAAATTGATCTCTCCATGGTCATTAACCTCTACCGGTTCATAAACATCCGGTAACTCATCACTATCTTCTGGTTCAGAACTCTGCACTGGACTGAAACAGAAAGAAACATCAATTTGATGTTCATAAGCTTGGTTACACCTTTCACAGAGAAGCGACGCTGAACATGCCATATGACCTTGAAAATAAGTAAGACCCTGCTCGTCTTTTGAGAACTTAACTTCAACATCGATTTCTTCGGCAATATCAACTACTAACTCAAGCAGTCTTGGCATTTCACAAGTAGCAACAATACCCCGATAATCGGAGCGTTTGGTGGCACTTTTGACAGGATCAACCTGCTTGGGTAATTTCACTTTCTGCATAGCGCGCGAATAATATAGATATGTATTGATTTAGTCAAAGAAAATATAACAGTTATCGTCAACAAGATTAGTGGTTATATAAAGGTATATGTGTTTTCATTTATTTTTTGATAAATAATGAATCTAAAAACAATGAAAATTATTTTAGCATCCAGTTCTTCTTATCGACAAAACATATTAAAAAAGTTGTGTCTGCCCTTTGACGCGATAGCCCCTAAAGTTGATGAAACAAAAATCAACAACGAATCAATTAATGACCAAGTGTTACGTTTAGCTATCAATAAAGCTCAAGCCATCAGTCAGTCAAACCCCGACCATTACGTTATTGGTTCAGATCAATTAGCCAGCTGTAATGGGCAAACATTAGGTAAGCCTGGTAATTTTGAAAATGCTAAAGCACAATTATTAATGATGAGTGGACAAACCGTGATATTTCACACCGGATTATGTGTTGCTCACAAAAATAATAAGGAATTGGAGTTTATGGTTGATCAATACCAAGTAAAATTCAGACAACTGACAGAACAACAAATCACTGTTTACCTACAAATAGAAGAACCATACGACTGTGCAGGAAGTTTTAAAAGTGAAGGTTTAGGCATTGCATTGTTTGAATCATTAAATGGCAGAGATCCAAATAGTTTAATCGGTCTACCTTTAATTGGTTTAATTGAGCTATTTAATAAAATGCAGGTAGATGTATTTAAATACATGCGAAAGTAATTAAATTTGCCTTTTTAAAAAGTTAAAAAGGCAAATCTCAATACAGCAGTTATGTTTGATTTCTTAACCTTTTCAATACTGCTATTAAGCCAGGCTCCAGTGGCGCTTTAAACGTCACTCTTTCGTCTGTTGCAGGATGCTGAAATGCCAATGAGTGAGCATGTAAAAATAATCTTTTTAGACCTATCTTCTGCATTCTTTCATCAAAGTGTTTAGCACCATATCGATTATCACACGCAATAGGATGATCTGCATGTAAACAATGCACTCTGATTTGGTGTGTACGTCCCGTAATAGGTGATGCTTCTACTAAGGTGGCACCTGCATAAGATTCAAGAATACGATAGCGTGTTTCAGAAGGTTTGCCTTCTTCATTAACTAACACCACTCTTTCCCCTGATTTGAGAGTATTCTTTAATAAAGGAGCTTTTACTTTAAACCGGTTTGCAGGCCATTCTCCCACCACTAAAGCTTGATATCGTTTATCAACCTTTTTATCGATAAGCTGCTGATGTAAGTTTTTTAAAGCCGATCTTTTTTTAGCTATTAATAAGCAGCCAGACGTATCACGATCTAATCGGTGTACCAATTCTAAAAATTTTTGTTGAGGCCGCAATGCTCTAAAGGCTTCTATCACACCAAAACTTAAACCACTACCACCGTGCACAGCGGTGCCTGATGGTTTGTTTAACACAATTAAGCAATCATCTTCAAATAAAATGTTATTTTCTAAACTCGACACTTTATCTAAATTTGTAGATGGCAGTTCTGTTGGCTCTGAGACCCGAATGGGTGGAATACGTAACTCATCGTGAGCGATTAATTTATATTCAGGCTTAACCCGCTTTTTATTTACCCGCACTTCTCCCTTACGTAAAATACGATAAATGAGGCTTTTAGGTACTCCTTTTAATAAAGTACGCAAAAAATTGTCAATCCTCTGCCCTTCGAGCTCAGGTTCGACTGTTATAAATTGAACTTTTTGAAATGATATATCTGTCATAAGCCGCATATTCTAACCGAATTAATAAAGAAGTCGTGCATAAATTTAATATCTTGCCAGTATTAGCGGTTTAATGTGATAATGCGTCGGTTTTCTCACATGAAGTGTGTGTATGAAAGCAAATATAGATTATTAGTTCTGCAAGCAATACCGACCAACAAGTCGTAAAAGTATATGCAAACCAACTGTGAAGTGAGTAACTTTTCGCAGCCAAGGTAAAACAGAACCATTACATCAGCGACATAAATAATGACTGATCGCACTAGATGTAAAGATTACAAATGAATTGACAAAATATTTGAATAAATAAGATGCCAGACAAGCATATATAGTTCGAATACTGATAAGTTTTATAAAACAATGTAATTAAACTAATACTTCGTCTAGTTTAGTGTCCATAAAGTATGGATAAAGTGTTAAAAAACAAAACATTAAATAATTAATGAAATAACACTAAGACGCAAAACTTAATTTTAAGCATACAGTCGTGAGGCTGCATATAATGATTGTCTAATCCCTATGTAACGCTTTACTTTGTGATGATCGGTACAATACCGAGCAACAAGAATGAAAAGAATGTTAATCAATGCTACGCAGCAAGAAGAATTGCGCGTAGCACTTGTAGATGGCCAAAAGCTATATGACCTAGATATCGAAAGTCCAGGCCATGAACAAAAAAAATCCAATATATACAAAGGTACTATTACCCGCGTTGAACCAAGCCTAGAAGCTGCTTTCGTAGATTATGGCGCAGATCGCCACGGTTTCTTACCATTAAAAGAAATTGCTAGAACATATTTCCCTCAAGGCTATAAATTCGAAGGCCGCCCTAATATCAAAGAAGTGATAAAAGAAGGCCAAGAAGTTATTGTACAAATTGATAAAGAAGAGCGAGGCCAAAAAGGTGCCGCATTGACTACATTTATCAGTTTGGCGGGCAGCTATCTTGTACTTATGCCAAATAACCCGAGAGCTGGCGGTATATCTCGTCGCATTGAAGGTGATGAGCGTACTGATTTAAAAGCGGCGTTAAGTGGATTAGAACTACCCAACGGTATGGGACTTATTGTACGTACCGCTGGTGTTGGTAAATCTTCAGAAGAACTTGCGTACGATTTAGACTACCTAGTTTCAGGTTGGGGTCGTATCACAGAAATGGCAGAGTCTCGCCCTGCTCCATTCTTAATTCACCAAGAAAGTGACGTAGTAGTACGTGCTATTCGCGATTATCTAAGACGTGATATTGGTGAAATATTAGTTGATAAAAGCAGTGTACACGAACGAGCTCTAAAACACGTTGAACAGATGCGTCCAGACTATGCTAGTCGTGTAAAACTGTACCGTGGTGATGTACCATTATTCAGCCATTATCAAATCGAAAGCCAAATAGAATCAGCTTTCCAACGTGAAGTTAGATTACCTTCTGGTGGCTCAATTGTGATTGACCCAACAGAAGCGTTAACATCTATCGATATTAACTCTGCCCGCGCAACCAAAGGTAGTGATATAGAAGAAACAGCATTTAATACTAACTTAGAAGCTGCTGACGAAATTGCCAGACAATTACGTTTACGTGACTTAGGTGGTTTAGTAGTTATCGATTTTATTGATATGACCCCTGTACGCCATCAACGTGAAGTTGAAAACCGCATGAAAGATGCAGTTAGAGGTGATAGAGCTAGAGTACAACTAGGCCGCATATCACGTTTTGGTTTACTGGAAATGTCTCGTCAACGTTTACGCCCCTCTTTAGGTGATTCTGCGCATAATGTTTGCCCAAGATGTAGTGGCCACGGTACGGTTCGTGGTACAGAGTCTTTAGCATTATCTGTATTACGTATCATGGAAGAAGAAAGCATTAAAGATAACACAGGGCAAATTGAAGCCCAGTTACCGGTTAATGTGGCTACTTACTTATTGAATGAAAAAAGACGCTCTGTACGTAGTGTTGAAAAGCGTCATTCAGTACAGTTAATGATTATACCTAATCCTAATATGGAAACGCCTCATTATAGCATTTCTCGTCGACGTTCTGATGATGCCGTTCAGGAAATGAGCTATAACTTACCTCTAATCGAGATGGAAGAAACCATTACTGATAAGACAATAGCGCCAGCTGCTCCTAAAGAGCAACCTGCGTTACAAAGTCTTATTGCACCTAGCAAAAAAGAAGCACCAGCTGCTACTAAAGAAAAAGTAAAAAGTGAAGGTTTACTAGAAAAACTCAGTAAATGGTTTAACGATTTATTTAAAACTGAAGAAAAAGTGGTACCTAAGAAAACGACTAATACTCGTAATCAAGGTACTAATCAGCGTCGAAATAATAATGGGCGTCCAGATAGAAATAAACGAAATGGCAAAAATTTCGAAAACAAAGAGCGTAATGAACAAGCGCCTGCTCGTAAAGAACGTAAACCTAGAAACGACACACGTAAACCACGTAAAGAAGACAAGGCAGCTGTTGATCAAACTGAAAAACAAGCTAAACCGGCTGCTCCTACTAAAAAGAAAGAGCAAGTCGCTGAACGTCGTAAACGTCGTGACAATCGCCGTAGTGTCCGAGTAGAAGCTGATAAACCAGAACAAACTCAAGCTACTGCAGCTGCTGTAGAAGACAACAATGTTGCAGTAAAACCTGTAACAACTAAATCTGAAGCGCCAGCCCCCGTTCAAAAATCAGTTGCGCCACAAACTGAAACAAAGGCAGAAACAGCTGATGTAAATGTAGAGGCTAAGCAAGGTTCAGACTCTAATACTAAAGACGAATCTACACCTCGTACTCGCAGCCGACGTTCACCTAGACATGTTCGTTCTGCGGGACAAAAGCGCCGTCGAGAAAATGATGAACAAGAAACAGTTCAACCTGTGACACAAGACAATGTGAAACAAGATGAATTACAGTTTGATGAACCAGCACCGGTAGCAGCTAAAACAGCTGAAATAACAAGTGCAGAAACACCACAGCAAGTGTCATTAGAATTAACACCTGAAGCAACTTCTGAAGCTGTTCTAGAATCTGCGCCCACAGCAAGTACTGTAGCAGAGTCAACGAAAGAAGACGTTGTGATTACGCCTGAAGTTAAAACTGAAACACCACAAGCCGTGAAAGATACTGCCACTGCTGAAAATACGGTTGAAGTTGAAGCTGAGCCAAAGGTTGAAGTTGAAATTGCAACTGAACCAAAGGTTGAAGTTGAAATTGAAATTGCAACTGAACCAAAAGCCGAGCTTGTAATCGAAACACCAAAAGCCAAAACTGCGCCAACTAAAAGTCGCGGCAAAAAAGTGTCAGCGTTAAAAGTTGTAGATAAGCCAGTACAAAAGAAAACAGCTTCAGCGCCTATGACTAAACCCACATCTATTGATGAAGCTTTTGTTGAAGTTAAGATTGCTTCACTAGGTGATGACGCTAGACCTGAACTGAAAAAGTCGCAGAAAACCGCAGCTTTATTAAGTGCCACCAGTAAGTCGAATGCTCCTGCATTCCGCCCTGGAACTGACGCTTAATACACTAATTCTAGAAATTAGTTAAAAAATTATGCCGCATTGGGTTTGACCTAATGCGGCATTTTTGTTGATAGCCACTGTTTATCTAGATAAAGTCAGCCTATTCCTGTATCCTCTCGCGCCCGCGATGAATTTTTAATCGTTTATTTTTTACCTTATTTTGAGAGTTATCTATGAGTTTTGCCGATTTAGGCTTATCCCCTAAAATATTGTCTGCTGTTACTGCCAAGGGTTATACCGACCCATCTCCTATCCAAGCCCAAGCCATCCCTGCCGTATTAGAAGGCAAAGATGTCATGGCTGCTGCACAGACAGGCACAGGTAAAACTGCAGGCTTCACCTTGCCTATATTACAAAGACTAAGCCAAGGTACACCAGCCAGAGCAAATCAAGCTAGAGCATTAATTCTAACGCCAACTCGAGAATTAGCTGCTCAAGTTGCTGAAAGTGTACAAACCTATGGTCGTGATTTACCGTTAAAATCAGCAGTAGTGTTTGGTGGTGTAGGGATCAACCCACAGATGGTCAAACTTAGAAAAGGTGTAGATATACTAGTAGCCACACCTGGTCGTTTATTAGATTTATACAATCAAAATGCAGTGAAGTTTAGCGACTTAGAAATACTAGTTTTAGATGAAGCCGACAGAATGTTAGATATGGGCTTTATTCATGATATTAAAAAAATATTAAAATTATTACCGAAAAATCGTCAGAATTTAATGTTCTCTGCCACCTTTTCTGATGAAATCCGTCAATTAGCCAAAGGGTTGGTAAATAACCCTGTTGAAGTATCGGTATCACCTGCTAACACAACAGTTGATTTAGTCGAACAATGGGTTTACCCGGTCGATAAAAGTCAAAAAACAGCCATTCTCACACGTTTAATTAAAGACAATGACTGGCAACAGGTATTGGTATTTAGCCGCACGAAACATGGTGCGAATCGCATCGTTAAACAGCTAGAAGCTAGAGGTATTACTGCAGCTGCAATCCATGGTAATAAGAGCCAAGGGGCAAGAACTAAAGCCTTAGCTGATTTTAAACAAGGTAAAGTTAAAGCCTTAATTGCTACTGATATTGCTGCCCGAGGAATTGATATTGATCAATTGCCACAAGTAGTCAATTTTGACTTACCCAATGTAGCGGAAGACTATGTACATAGAATTGGCCGTACAGGTCGAGCTGGCGCAACTGGCCAAGCTATATCTATGGTGACCTTAGAAGAATTTAAACAGTTAGTGGATATTGAAAGACTGACCAAACAAGTCATTCAACGTAAAACCATTGCTGGATTTGAACCTTCACAACCTTTGCCAGTTTCTCGTTTAGATCAGCGTCCAATTAAGGCCCCAAAACCGAAAAAGCCTAAACCTAATCAAGCAAACAATGGGCAAAATACAGGTAGCAAAGCCAAACAAGGTTCGAGTACTGCTCGGCCCGCTAGTCGACAAAACAATCGACCTAACAGAGCCCGCAGAAACAACCCTAGCAATAACTCTCAAGCTTAACCCCAAACACAAATAATATAGGGTGTATTGATATAAACACCCTCTTGAATTCTGGTGATTTAAGCCTAAAATCGCCAGAAATTTCAAACTGAAAACATTTTTCTTCTTATGCTGTTACATTACGTTTTAATTGGTTTAGCCATATTGGCTTTAATCGGGGTGATTTTTGAAGAAGTCATTCATATCAATAAAGCTAAAATCACCTTATTATTCGGAACCCTTTCTTGGATTGCCCTGTTCATTTTTGCTCCTTCGAGCATAGAACGGGATTTGATTGATCATCAACTTAGGGAAAACTTAGCTGATATATCTTCTTTATGGCTATTCTTAGTCGCGGCTATGACCTTTGTTGCTTACCTCAACAAAAAAGGACTCATTGCTAATTTATTACACCGCGCAATGCCAGAGTCTATCAGCGAGCGTAAACTGTTATTTTTTACTGCCATATTTAGTTTTGTTTTTTCGTCTTTAGCAGATAACATCACAGCAACATTAGTCTCTGTAGCACTTATCCTATCTCTGTCTTTACCGCCTAATAAAACCATACGTTTTACCGTACTAGTGGTATTTGCTGTTAACTCTGGAGGGGTCGCATTAATCACTGGAGACGTCACCACATTAATGATATTTCTTGCCGATAAAGTGAGTATCTTAAACTTATTGTGGTTATCTTTGCCTGCATTTATCGCGGTATTGACCTTGGCTACATTATTAAGTTTTGGCATGAGTGGACGAGTAAGGATTAAACAACAACAGAAAGATATTCGTAAACTGGACTATGGTATTGCACTAATATTTCTAAGTACCATACTGCTGACAATTTTTGGTAATGTCTTATACGAAATCCCGCCTGTTTTAAGCTTTTTAGCAGGCTTAGCCATCATGTTTATATTTGCTAAAGTGTGTAATGATGATGATGATCGGGACCCTATTATTGAATATATCCGATACATTGAATTCGACACTTTATTGTTCTTCTTAGGTGTATTGCTACTGGTCGGTATGTTAGAACAAATTCACGCCTTAGAGTTTTTATTAGAGCTGTATAAACACCTGCCACCTATTTACGCCAATTATATTATGGGGATTACCTCAGCAGCTGTTGATAACGTACCTCTTACAGCTGCATTATTGAAAACTGACATCCATATGGATTTAGCTTCATGGCTTGGATTAACTTATGCCGTGGGTGTAGGTGGCTCATTGTTAGTGATAGGCTCTGCCGCAGGTATTGTATGTATGAGTAAAGTACCTGGCTTAACTTTTGGTCGTTACGCTAAATACAGTTTATTGCTATTAATTACCTATACTGTTGGTTATGTATTGGTTTTAACACTTGCCAATTTCATTCACTAAAAAATAGCCCAGTTCGTTCATATCCATAGGTATGAACGAACTCGGCGATTGTTTAATGGCAAGAAATATCACCTAATACAAGGCTTCCCCCAAAGTTGACTAAATTGTCGCTAAAATCCTATCCAAATGATTTGAAAAATTCTGCCTGTCTTTTTGATTTAATGGCGGTGGTCCACCTGACTGCTCACCACTTGCTCGCATAGTATCCATAAAATCTCGGATATTCAGTCTAGAGCGTATATTTTCTGTGGTAAACAACTCTCCCCTCGAACTCAAGGCTAATGCCCCCTTCTCTATCACTTCTGCGGCAAGGGGAATGTCACTAGTGATCACCAAATCATTAGGCTCAACTTGTTTAACAATTTCATCATCGGCTACATCAAAACCTGCACTGACTTGTTGAGAACTAATAAATTTAGACGGTGGTGTACGAATATATTGATTGGCTACAAATATAGTTTGCACTTTTTTACGTTGTGCGGCTCTAAATAGAATATCTTTTATCACTACCGGACACGCATCGGCGTCCACCCAAATTTTCATATCGATTCCTACTTATATTGATTTACTAAGGATAAATGGCATTACCCATAATAAACAATATTAATTTGCTAGAAATTCAGAATGTCTTTCGATTAACTCCTTGCTCTTGCATAAAAGTTTGTACCCTTGCGTATATTTTTTGAAAATCAAACGATTTAGACATCTGATCCTCTCGGCGAATAATGGCAGGATTTATAACTGATTTTAGAATAGTAAACTATGGTAAGAAACAAAATTTTTCTTGTATAGCAAGGCGGATTGTCTTACGTAACAACCTGTTATTGCTAGACAATACAACGCCGCTATGCACAAAAAGAGCGTTATCGATAGGTTCAGCTTATCCAGTATTCAGGTTACCTACATAGACTATTGATAATAGACTTGGGCATACTCTAGCAACCATTGTTGATTGGTTTCTTTTTGGAATTCTTTATTCAAGAAATCAATTACATCTTCACTCCAACTAACCTTAGGAGACATGGCTAAATATAAAGATTCTTCGGCTAAACAGCCCAATTTATTCAGTGAATTCTGTTTGCTGTTTTTGAAATACCAATTCATCACATTTTTATCTTCGATAAGCACATCTATTCTCTCAGCTTCAACTAAAGAAATCAGTTGTTGCAAGGCTTGGTTACTGCTCAGTTTAACAACATTATATTGGCTTCTTTTATTTGCTAAATATTGATCAACTGGTTGACCATAACCATACTCAGATATCACTCCTAATCGAATATCTTTCAACGAATGCTCACCAGCATACTGCCACTTAGAACCTTCTTTACCGTAAAAACACATTTGATATGACATCATCGCACTTTGAGTAAATAATAAATTTGGACTTTCAGAATGGACAGCAGTCAATAGTCCATGTAATTTACCTTTTTCTACCTGCCTTATTGCCCTAGCCCAAGGATAAGATGATACATCAAGTGCAATATTTTTTTGTTTAAAAAGGAATTGTATATAATCATAAGCAATCCCCTTTTTGCTTATGTTATTTTCACAAGTATAAGGACACCAATCAGTTGCAGCCAGTTTTAATGTCACTGAGTTTGCTGAAGCAGCTTTAAACACACCACTAGTAATACAGATTAATAAAATAGAGATTAGACCTTTGTGTAATCTCTTTGCATAAGGGATAAGCATACATTTAACCGAGAATTTATATAACCAATTCAATAATAATCGACTTGGACTAAAACACTATTCAACGATAGTCTAATAACAGGCTTTACACTCAAAGACCAAAGGTTTATTGGTAACAGGATGAACAAAAGCCAACCTTTGAGCATGAAGGTATAACCGTTCATCTAAGGTACCATATAAGTCATCACCAACAATGGGCATATTCAGCCCTTCAACATGAGCACAATGTACTCTTAACTGATGAGTCCGTCCGGTATGGGGTTTTAACAGCACCTTAGTCCGACCATTTTGCGGAAACCTTTGTAATACCTGCCAAACAGTTTTAGCAGGTTTGCCATGTTCGAAACAAACAAGCTGTTTCGGTCTATCGAACAAATCGCCCCTTAATGGCAGGTTAATTTCACCTTGTTCGTTTTCTATTAATCCCTCAACCAAAGCCACATATTCTTTTTCAACTTGACGACGAATAAATTGTTTCTGTAGCCCTTTATTGGTTTGACTATTCAAAGCTAACACCATTAAACCTGAAGTGGACATATCCAAGCGATGCACAATCAATGGGCCCGCGGCTGTAGGAAAAAGTTGTTTGATTCTTTGATATACAGAATCAGAGACATCTTTACCCGGAACCGACAAAAACTCCGCTGGTTTATTTACCACAAGGAGATCATTATCTTGATACACAATTTCTAACTGTTTCCCTTCTCCATAATTTTTCAATAAAGGGTTATCGTCGACCTCCATTCCAGTCAGCATATGTTTTAAAATAGGCTGACATTTTCCAGTACAAGCGGGATAAAATTGTTGATGTTTTTTCACTTCAGATTTAGGAGAAGCACCCCACCAAAATTCGGCCAAGGCCAAGGGAGTATATTGATGTGAAAAGGCATATTGTAATAATTTAGGAGCTGCACACTCCCCTGCTCCAGCAGGAGGTGTGCCTAAAGATGTGCCAGCAAAAATATCCAGTAAATTTTTTTTTTCTAAGTTTTTATTTAAAAATCGGTATTGAGAAAATATTTTATTTTGTAACTGGGATGAATACCTTTTACGTTTCAGCTTAAGTGATGATATTTGATGTTCAAAGGTATCTATTTGAGTTTGTATTACTTCAGACTTAAGTTGCCATTTGTTGGTTAACTCTTTTAACCGCCATTTATCATTTACACTTTGTTGGGCTAAGGTTTGCAGAATAGTTTCTTTGTTTTGTTTTGCTAATTCTTCGGCGATAGTTTGCCGAGTCAATTTTCGCTGTTGACGATTGTCGCTTAACTCATTCCTCAGCTCAGAAATTTCTTTACTACTTTGTTGTTTTACCCCTTGAAGCTGTTCAAGTAATTGTAACAATTCTATGGAATTTTCTAAACTTTCTAGTTGCTGATTAACTCGGTTAATCTCAGCTTGTTCAGATAAAAAGAAACTATCTTCAGCCAATAAATCAAACACCGGAGGCACAAAACCACTAATATGATTTTGTTCAGCTAATTTTCCAGAAAAAGCAGACAAAAACCCCAACTTTCCTTGTTTATTTTTGACTAACAGCACCCCAAACATTTTACCAATTATTTTGTTAGCATCGTCAGTTAAGCCAAAATTATGCTGCCATCTATTTTGCATCGCTATATGCTGTTTTAACTGCTCTGCAGCCATTATACATAGAGGATGGGGCTGATAATAAAATGGAAAAGTAAAACGCTCTGGTAACGAAAACTTATCTGTACTTTCTACAAACTGAGTAAAACACTTGTCGTCAATCAACTCCATATTTATTGTTTATAATCCAGCATAGACAAGTGATGCTTTATACTCGGAATGACATCTTCTTGATGATGATTCACATACAATAAAGTTGTACTACCTTCACGGGCTAACAAGTCAATGAGTGCTAATACTTTAAGTCGATTAATTTCATCTAAACCATTACAAGGCTCGTCTAAAATCAACATAGTAGGATGTTTTACCATAGCTCTAGTAATTAATAATAAACGTTGGTCACCAAAAGATAATTGCTTAAATGGAGTTTCTGATTGATGCTCTAGAGCCATCATTGCCAACCACTGCTTTGCCAATTGACGCTGAGTAGTAGTTGGCGTCTGATATAGTCCTACACTATCGTAATATCCCGATAACACCACATGTAATGCTGAGCAGTTGACACCATAATCTAAATGAAATGCATTAGACATATAACCGATGTATTGCTTAATTTGCCAAATACTTTCGCCATTCCCTCGTTGAAAACCAAATTCAAAAATATCGTTCACATAACACTGCGGGTTATCACCTGTGATCAGATTTAATAAACAGGTTTTACCTGAACCATTCGGTCCAGTGACTTGCCAGTGTTGTTGAGGCCATATAGTCCAATCTAACTTTTGAAAGACTATCTGTTGCCCATACTTCACTTTACCATTGGATATTTTCACTAAAGGTACGGTTGAATCTAAAGGACGAGGAGCAAAACTATCACTATCTGTGCTGGGCAAAGATAATTCAGTTTGTTGCAAATGAGTTAATTGGCGCACTTGCGAAAGTAGAAAAGCTAAATTATCTGTCACTTCTGACTGCCAGTTCATTTTGCCCTTTTCCATTAAGACTAATTGCTGGCAATAAGCAGGCACTTCACTCAAACGATTTAATACAAAGACAAAGGTCACTGAATTAGACATTTGACTAAATAACTCAGCCAAACGAGCGCTAGCTTGAGTATCTAAACCGTCCCATGGCTCATCTACTATTAACAATTTAGGTTGTTGAAAAATCGCTTTGCTTAATAAAACCTTTCGTGTTTCACCGGTAGATAATGCTCTAAAAGGCTTGTCTAACAAGTCGGTTAATGTAAACACTTGATAAACCTGATGAATAAGAGTTTCTTCAAGCTGATTTTTATCGATGCCGTCGAATATAATTTCTTCTACCTTAGTGGGGATCGGGATAATATCCAGAATATCGGCACACTCTTTTTCTTTCACTGCTTCGATTAACGCTAACTGCTGCTCAACTGAGACCCAAGCAAAATCTTCCGTCAGCGTTTTGTCTCCTTGGATACATTCACCTTGACCAGCAATAAAGGCGGTTAAGGCTGACTTACCACTGCCGTTTACCCCTAAAACAACCGTATGTTGTAGCGGTTTTATATTTAATGACGGAATAGCAAGTTGATACTCTTGGTTAAAAATAGCTTGAATGTTTTGCAGTAAGATCATAGAAATTTAAATAAAAATATTGTGTCAGTATTTTATATTAATAGCGCTAGTATCGATATCTAAATTGAGAAATAGTTAACTTTGCTTTAGGCTAAGCAAAATTTTTTCAAGGTGTAGATCTAGATGATAAAAAATGAACCCAATCCTCAATATATGGCTGCTACTGACAGATACGAAACTATGTCTTATCCAAGGTGTGGGAAAAGTGGCATTCGACTACCTTCTTTATCTTTAGGCTTATGGCAAAATTTTGGTGCGGTTGATTCGATTCAAAATGCACAAGCTATGTTACATAGAGCTTTCGATTTGGGCATCAATCACTTTGATCTAGCCAACAACTATGGCCCTCCTTTTGGTTCAGCTGAATCTACTTTTGGGCAAGTAATAGCTAAAAGTTTAAAACCTTACCGAGATGAACTTTTGATCTCTAGTAAAGCGGGTTACGACATGTGGGCTGGCCCATATGGAATTGGTGGATCTAGAAAATATCTGGTCTCAAGCTGTGATCAAAGCCTTAAACGTACAGGGCTTGATTATTTTGATGTGTTTTATTCTCATTGTTACGACCCTGAAACCCCCATTGAAGAAACTATGCAGGCGCTAGATTATATTGTTCGCTCGGGTCGTGCTTTGTATGTGGGGATTTCCAATTATTCCCCCATACACACCAAACAAGCTATACGTATTTTAAAAGACTTAGGCACCCCTTTGTTAATTAGTCAGAATCGCTACAGCATGTTTGAACGAGGTATTGAAGACGGCTTAACAGAGGTATTTGCTGAAGAAGGTTTAGGTTCTATTGTGTTTTCACCTTTGGCCCAAGGTTTTTTAACCAACAAATATCTTCAGGGCATTCCTGAAGGCTCTCGTGCATCTAGAAGTGAACAAATTTATTTAAATGCCGATCAAATTAGCCAAGAGAAAATAGCTAAAGTGATCGAACTCAACAAACTTGCAGAGCAGCGTAGTCAATCATTGGCCCAAATGGCAGTGGCTTGGGTATTAAGTAACGAGGCAGTTACCAGTGCTATTATCGGCGCCAGCAAAGTGAGTCAAATTGAAGACTGTGTGGCTGCACTAAATTGCGCTGATTTTAGCGAGCAAGAATTACAAAAAATAAACAATATATTGGCTCAATAATATGCCTGCACATTTAGCCATAAGCAATCCCAAAAGCCCACAAAACATGGGCAGTATTTTGCGGGCTGCGGGCTGTTATCAAGTGGCAACGATTCGCTACACAGGTAAGAGATACGCACGGGCCAGTGCGTTTTCCACCGATACCAAAAACGCCCATTTAAATATACCTGTAACTCAAGTAGCTGAGATTATTCAAGCAGAACCGGATAAAGATTTAGTTAAGGTGGGAATTGAACTAGTAGAAGGGGCGACCCCCCTACCTAAATTTAAACACCCTGATAATGCGCTATACATTTTTGGCCCTGAGGATGGATCTCTGAGCCAAGAAGTCGTTAATCAATGTGATCATATAGTATATATACCCACAGTTGGATGTATGAATTTAGCGGCGACTGTCAATGTATTGTTGTACGACAGACTGGCTAAAACCGCTATTATGCCCACTGATGATAAAGTGATTAAAGCCAGCCGCGATACCAATAACCGTACTAAACTCAGCTCGTCAAAGCAACAGCCCTAGTTAAAGGGCTGTTTCTCTTACAAATAACTTCCTATTAAATCTAGCTCGCTGATCCCCCAATTCTGTCCTGCACTTTCTATCTGATTAGTAATACGCACAAACTGGGTTTTTAAGCCTAATGTTTCGCTGATTTCTACATCGCTAGCTGCGGGATTATTAATGATACTGGTCCAAGTTTGACCATCCATAGAGAACTCAATTTTTATATTGCGGGAGTAGTTATCATTCATACCTTTTGAGTCAACAATAACTTGTGAAACGAAAGCCGGTCTATGTAATTCAATCGTAATTGCATGCCCTTTATCTCTTTGCTCTGCGCCGCTAAACTTAGGCCAACTATATTTACCATCGATAAGGTTTTTAACACCATTTTTTGCTTTGACTTTAAAATTAGTGGTAACTTTCCAAGCATTTTTTTCAGGCAAAGGATTAGCAAACAAAGACGTTAACTGCTCATGACTCCATAAACTAGAACGATCTTTAAACGTTTGTTTAGCTAATGTCACATCATCCTTAGAAATAATACTGGCCTGATTACCAAATTCGTTACGAATATAAGTCAGCACATCTGCCACATATTGATCACCATTTGAGGCAATAGAAGGCATCATGCCACCAGCAAAGGTTTGACCTTCTATAGGTCCCTGCATACCGCCGATAACCAAGTTAATAAGTTGTGCAGTATTACCTACCACTCTAGGATTACTATAGAAAGATGGGGCGATTGGTGTGTTTTTACTACCTCCGCCTTTACCATCAACACCGTGACAAGTCGAGCACAAGCCCTTAAATGCTTTTTCACCAGCAATCATTGCTTTGGCTAAATCAGCATTACCAGCGGCTAATTTACGACGTTTTTCATTCATCGCAATTAGGTTGATCATTGAGTTTTCTATGGCTATTAAACCTTTTTTATTAGGGTGTGTTTGTTTTGCAGCCTGTAATATCGCTAAATGATTTTCACTCATAACATAATAAGCAGACAACACAACCTGCTGCGCCACTTCTATATCCTTATCCGAAGCCAATTTCAGCCATAACTGGCTAATATCTTTATTATCACTGATTATTAGTTGTTCTGAGATCCGCAATGCCGTGATCCTCACATCAGTACTGCCTGAATCAATCAGTTTTAGTAATAAGG
Organism: Paraglaciecola sp. L3A3; assembly: GCF_009796765.1. Taxonomy (NCBI): domain Bacteria; kingdom Pseudomonadati; phylum Pseudomonadota; class Gammaproteobacteria; order Alteromonadales; family Alteromonadaceae; genus Paraglaciecola; species Paraglaciecola sp. L3A3. The sequence goes on along the minus strand of NZ_CP047023.1, from coordinate 2,298,375 downwards.
ACTTATCCAGAATACCTAAACCTTCTAATGTCCATAAGGCATGAATTTGCGCTTGAGGATAACGGGCATCAAGAGCTAATTGTTTTAATGCGGGAACAACAGACAAATCACTTTTTAAAACCAATAGCTTTTGTGCCTCTAGACGCCACCAATGGTTTTTATTGGTTAAATGTTTAACTAATTCAGCAGGGGTTTCATTAAACATCTGCGGACTGTCTGTTAATTCAATTCCTGGTTTAGTAATACGATATAAACGGCCACGACCAATTATTTTATCAAAGCCGTATTTATCTATTACCCCACGTAAATAAGAACCTTTTTGAGTCCAGTTACCCTCTTGAATAATGCCACGATACATATCTAACAAAAATATCGAACCATCAGGAGCCATGCCCGACCATACAGGCCTAAAGTTAGCATCTGTTGAAGCAATAAATTCAGAACGTTTGTTTTGATATGGATGACTGAGTACTGTGTAGCCATCTTCACGAGTTACTTTAGCTCGTCTTACTAAATTTCCTACTGGCTCAGGAATAATATAATCCCCATACATATCAGCAAATTTGTCAGCTAAATATATTGACTGGCCACCGCCTCCGGTAAAGTGATTTAAAGTATTATCTTCTCTTAATAACGGTAAGCCACCCTGTACATCTGGGGTGTGGTCTAGGGGAAATACTTCTCTAAAACCTTCAGCTTGTTCTCCCTCAACATAAACTTGGCTATACACGCTAGGAGCTTGAAAGGTAAAAGCCGGGTTTTGGCCACCAGCAGTAGAATAAAAGGTACGACCCACATTATCTTGAGCTAGACCCCATTGGCCACTTCCATAAGCAATTGATTGAGCTTGAACTTTACCGTCAACATACTTATAACGTTTGTCGGTATAGGTCACATACATCCAGTTATCTATGTTATACATGAGACCACTAGGTTGGTGTTCTAAGTTCCCACCTCGTTCACCACCTAAATACACAGTTTTACGCGTATCAGAAACACCATCACCATCAGTATCAGCTAATTCAATTATATCTAATGTGTTGGTTTCTCGTACCAAAATACGACCATCATCTAAGGTAGTAATCATTCGAGGCAGTAGTAAACCATCAGCAAAAATAGTATAAGTTTCAAACAAGCCATCGCCGTCTTTGTCTTCAAGGCGTTTGATTCGACTACTTTTATTAAATTTGCCCGTCCCTTCTGCATCTTGCATATAAGTTAACATTTCAGCTATGTATATGCGGCCATTACCGTCAAAGGTAAATAATACGGGTTCTTCAATAAGCGGTTCAGCTGCCACAATTTGCATTTCGTAACCATCTTGTAGCACCATAGTTTTTAAACTTTGCTCTGGTGAAAGTGGCTCGACCTCTTTATGAAGTGCTGGATCATAATCATCGTTTGCTAATACATTAATACTCGACAAAAGCATTAAGCTCGCATAGACAAACATCCCTTTTTTAATCAAACTCATTAAATACATTACCTTTAATTTTTGAAGTTAATCAATAACATGTAAGAAACATTTTATGATCAATTGTCTCGTTGAAACTGCTAACAAATATTTAGCATAAAGCTCTTATCAAAAAACATAACCCTGCAGTTTTGATTAAAATACCTATATATCCTTATATAGAACTATGATTACAATTTTTTTACACATATGTATTGTAACAAGCGTTTTTTCAAACACTTAGTATTAAGGTCTTTAGACTAACTCCAATAAGTAAATTTACTCTCAGCGATAATTTAAAAGGGAACAACTATTCCTACTCAAAAATGTCTGGAACATTTTTGAACAGCTTCGCTGGCTTTAGCGAAAGGCAGGATGCCTGAAGTACACTTTCGCCTTGTTTAAAAAACCGCTGGATCGTTCTGAGTGCATGGTTATTAAATGAAATTGGTATATGCATTATGCCTGCACGTAGAAACAAGCTATTACCGTTGATACGGTCATTACATTACTTTCAATATGACAATCTTAATAAAGGTAGCAACGGAGAGGGCGTAATGCGTTTAGCAATAAGTCGTGAGCACACAAAATCCCTCCCCCCACAGACACGTTCAATGGCAAGTCACTGGTTATTCCTGCTAATTGTAGAGGTTACGATCAATATCTAAATGGCAAAGCTAGCTAACTTCCTTGATGTAATTGAAATACCTATCGCATACCATATCTAAAGGCTAATAATACAGCTACAGTCGAGTTAAGTGACACTGGCGGTTTTGTTGCAAGTGCAGCGATACAAGCTTTTTATGTTAAATAATTAGCTCAATTAATGCATTACAACGCATAATTCAACTATTAATGATTACTCTTTATAATGCTGTTTTTTAGACATTCCACCTATACCTGCATTTAAAGCATTAGTTGGGTCTAACTGTTGGTAATTATTCGCTAATGCCGGTTTAGCCACATAATGATGACCCACATTATGCTCAGCAGGATACTCGGCCCCCCGCTTTTCAAGCAAAGCTAACAAAGATTGTTTAATCGCTTTAGCATCTTCACCTTTACGTACCAAATAATCTTGATGAAATACATGACATAAAAAATGTCCGTAATACAATTTGTTGAGCAACTTATTGTTAAGCTCCTCAGGTAAGCTTTCAAACCAATCACTATCGTTGCGTTTCAGAGCAATATCTAAGGCGACAATAGATTCTACTTGTTGATGATTTATCGAAGCATATTGGACGGCGGCACCCGCTGCTGCAAAGCGTAATAAGTATGCAGCCTTGGCATCTGTTTCGTTACACAGAAAATATTCTAAATCATTTTGTTGTTTGATACTGGCCAATAAGCCTTGTGTTTCTTCAAGTAAATGACCTTTGATAGTCAGAATTAACTGATGTTCATATTGTTTATTCCACTGATGAAGTTTTTCAGGTGTTTGGCTGGGAAACAAGCTGGCAATTTTATATACCATCTTGTCAATAAAACTCTGCGGTAACCAAGATATCTTGCGACATAGCGAGTCTAATTGGCGTTTTACATTAAAAAATTTGGGTAACCATTTTGTACCAAAGTATTTAATCATAAGTACGGTATCTCGACCGTAATTATCAGCTAAATTAAAAATATCTCTATGCAAATATTCGGCATATACAGGTAAGCTTGTTGATCGTTTAAGTAATGTTGTTCGAACAGTTTGTAATGCTTGGGGTGAATTAGTGCCTAGATAGAAGGTATGTTCTTGCTCATTTTTAACAAAAGTATCAACCCGTACTGCAAATACGGCAAGTTTGCCTGCACAACCACTCGCCTGATGTAAACGCCTTGGATCAGCATTAAAACGAGCCGGGCTGTCATCGCTGGTTTTACGTACCCAATCGGCATAATCGCGATCAGAGGCTAACTTTCCTGTACTTTTAATGTCTTCAGCTAGATACCTTTTATCTTGCAAGTTACTCAGTATTTCCTGCGGCGTATCGCCTAGTTCAATATCAAGCTCATTCACTAATTCCAAATTACCGTCTTTGTTTACTTGGGCGTACAAAGCCAATTCAGTGTAAGCCGGACCACGTTCCACCAGTGCGCCACCTGAGTTATTGCATATTCCTCCGACTATTGATGCGCCTATGCAAGATGAACCAATCACCGAATGGGGGACTCGGCCATAAGGAGCAAGGGCTTTTTCTAAAGAAAATAAACTGGCACCGGGAAATGCTACTATCTGTTGTTGCGGCACTAGAACATGGATATCTTTAATACGTGTAGTATTAATAATCACGGTATCGCGGTCGCAACCTTCTGTTGGAGTCGAACCGCCCGTTAATCCAGTATTTGCAGCTTGCATAATCACAATCACATTTGCTTTAACGCAAGCCTCTAAAATCTGCCATTGTTGCCAAAGACTAGCTGGTTTCACCACAGCTAAAGCTGGCCCCTGCCCTTCACGAAATGCTTTTCTAAATGGTGCAGTAGCACGCTCGCTAGTCAACACATAACGTGCACCGACTATTTTTTTTAAGCTAAGTATTAAAAGCTGATGTGACATAATTTTATATAAATTTCGACTAATTAATTGAGGACTTATTCGGCATTTCGGTATAAAGAGCCTTGCGCTGCTGATTGCGCAATGTTTCTTGCTCAATAATATGCTGAGCGTCAACATCACTTAACGGCGATTCAACCTGACGAGAAATATCGCCATCTGCCATCAGTGATAAATAACGAGAACAACAGACCCGCAAAAATGAGGTGAAATTGCCAATATCATGATCAGCATCAAGGGATTCCAGATACAATTTAGTGATTGCCTGATTAACTGTCATTTGATCACGAAATGCCAACTCTTCCAATATGTTCCAAAAAAACACCTCTAAACGAATGGAGGTAACAACACCTTGAATTCGTAAAGATTTAGTTTTGGAGCTCCACAAATTGCTGTCTGCATTGATAAAAAGTTGGCACATATGACTCTCGCTTCTAACTATATTTATAACAAAGCAACAAATTGTTGCAACATCGCAGGATGAGCAGGCCAAGCTGGAGCTGTAACTAGTTGACCATCTGTGATCGCGCTATCCATGGGTAAATGAATATATTCGGCACCAGCCATTTCCACTTCAGGTTGACAAGCAGGATAAGCAGAGACCTTTTTACCTTTTATAATACCGGCAGCTGTCAATAATTGTGCCCCATGGCAAACAGAAGCAATGGGTTTATTGTTAGCTGCAAAATGTCTGATAATTTCAATCACTTTAGCATTTAGCCTTAAATACTCAGGTGCACGACCGCCAGGTAAATACAAAGCATCATAATCGTCAACATTCACTTCTGCAAAAGATGCATTTAGAACAAAATTATGTCCACGCTTTTCGCTGTAGGTCTGGTCACCTTCAAAGTCATGGATTGAGGTGGCTATACTGTCACCCGCTTTTTTATCTGGGCATACTGCATCAACATCATGTCCCATGGCTAATAGGGCCTGAAAAGGTACCATATTTTCATAATCTTCAACAAAATCACCGGTAATCATCAGTACTTTAGACATATTTTTTCTCGCTGTAATGGAATAAAAGAAATAATTTACATTCACTTAACGCAATAATTACAACATAAATAAAACAGTACTAGGTAACATGGCAATACTACAAACTTACTGAAACTTAAATTAAGAGTAAATATTGAATAACAACGGCTGAGTATAGGGGATTTAAATTGTTAATTTTGTATCTAGGGTGACGAGTTAATCGAATAAGCGAGGGGATTTAGCGTGTTGCTAGGAAATACATCCATGTATTTGTTTATTAGCTTGGTTAACACTGGCGGCAAAATATAGATTTTTATTCTGCCTATCACTTAAAATTATTAAGAACTGAGTTTATTTTACTCTTGTCCAAGTAGTGGTTCTGCCTAGCCAGCTAACACCAATATATCCCGTCATTTGTAACGTATCAGCAGAATCTTCTAACTCAGCTTCACAACTATAAGTGTTACCTGATTCAGCATCGTAAATCTTACCTTTTGTGTATTCATTCTCATCTGACTTTTTTAAACCGGTTAATAATGTAATACCTAGTATGCTCCGAGACCTGAGTTTTTTATCATCGTTATTTAAGTCAAGCTTGGGTTGATCTAAGACCGCACCTTTTTTCTCTTCTACATCAGCTTGATCCCAGGTCGGTTCTTTCAACCAAACAAGATCGCCACAAAAACTATCGTCACATTGGTAAACTTTTACTTGTGCGGCTTGGTCTTTGGTGTACCAAAGACCTTCAATCGCATCGGCAAAAGCCACTTTACTAATAAGAGCAGACAACAGCACTAAAGCAATAGACTTTTTCATAACTTCTCCAAATTTGTCCAGAATGCACATTAATACTCAGACATATTAATACTTCTTGGCAAAGAAAACATCAGATCAGACCAGTAATTAATAAAAAGAAGAAATCAGCCATATTTATTACTCTTTATTTAAGTGCAATGCTAGCCATTTTCATCGTGCTTTCGAATGATTCAGCACCGGCGATAAATAATCCATTGTGACAAAACATTGCATCTTCAATCCCAGTGACTTGCTGCAAAGCATCGTCAGATAAACCAGCCCACTCTTTAGGTAGCGCTTTTCTATCTTCAAATGATCCAGGCTCAACTGGTACTGTCTGAATTCTCCACTGCCCTGTTTGTGAGGGATACACCATATATAACGCTTGCTCGGATAAAGCGTGGACCGTTCTTTTCCAAGGCACATATTTATCTAAGATAATAACTCTAGGATCTTCAGCTTTTTCAATAGCTTTAGCCACTATATCTTTAGCACTAATACCGCCATTTGCAGCTGCAATAAAACGTGTTAACACCCTATATGCAAATTCCACAGCTTCATCAAAACAACTATCAAAATGACTGTCTTCTTGCCATGTTGGATTAAACATAGAGATTGTTTGGCTAAGGCTAATACCTTCAGGTACCCCCACAAGGTGACCACAATCTATAGCATCGATTGTAGAAACTAAACCGGTATCAACAGCATTTGCCACTTCTTGGTTACCTTGACATATTTGTGTACCGTATTTTTGCCAAATTAAACCAAATGATGAATAAGGAATACCATTGTCACGCTCGCCTGCTCCGCCACGTTGATGATGATCAAACCTGTCAGTTTCAGGGGAATATTCACCTCCTACATCAATTACGATATCAGCTTTAGCAATAATATTTAAATCACGGGTGCGTATTAGATTAAAAGAAGAATAAATATACTTCAGCGCTGCAACACTAAATACATCATCTGCATGAAAATTGCCGTTATGGGTTACTATAGTTTTGTTAGTCATTTATTTGCTATCATTTTAGAAAGAGGTCAAAAGAAAATGCGGATAGAGGTTAATCTATGGGAAAATTTAATTAGTTAATTTACATATGCGATTCTATACGAAAACAACACAGAAAAGCAGTAGATAGTGACGAACACAACAATATATTAGCGTGTAGTGAGTGTTAAATTGAATTCTGTAAATAAAATAAGACTTTTTTAGTTCTCCCTTCATAAGCCAATAGGAAAAAAATTTATCTTTTGTAAACTAATTTTATAAACAATACAGCATTGAAGGCGACTTTCTAATAAAAAGATTTTGATGATAATAAATCCACAAATATGAACTGATGATTTGTTTAACTGATATGGCGTTAGCAGGCGTGTTTTTACAACTATTTAACATTATCGTTATTAAGTGGAAATACTACTTGCTGTAATCATTTTCCTCGGTGATTGCTATCACGAAAATACTATTATGGAGCAATTTTAATGTTGAAAAATACAATTACGTCCAGAACGTTTGGCTTCATATAAAGCATTATCCGCACGTTTAAATAAACTTTCAAAATCATCATCTTGTTTAATAGAAGTAATACCTATACTGGCACTTAACTGTTGATCATTAATATATTCAATAGCATTAATATTCTCTAACAACCTATTCGCTATCTTCATAGCAACTCGCTCGTCAGTCTTGGGTAACAAAACCACAAACTCGTCGCCGCCATAACGACCTAATAGATCCTCAGGACGCAGCAATTGTTTAACTGTATGACTCAAGCTTTTTAAGGCGTAATCCCCTATATCATGACCATGCATGTCATTTATGCTTTTAAAGTGATCGATATCATATACTAACAGGCATAAGGGTAGGTTTTCTATTTGGGCTTTTTGTAGTTCTGCTCTAGCTTGCTGTATAAGGTATTCCCTGGACGCGGTTTGTGTCAGGCTATCAACAAATACTTTATTCTGTAACTGAGTGTTGTATGAGGTTAACGCAGGAATAGCGATAGCAAATAAAGCATTAGCCGCTACCACATTAATTGCATACTGATACACCATAACAAAATTCATTAATTCAAACACATCAACTAAAAATACAACCAATAAGCTAGTTAATGCCAAACTAAGAATATTAAAAAATGCATTTTCGCTACAGGCTATCCACATATGCGGTAACACTAAAAAAAAGATTGCAAAAGAACTATCCATTGATTGGGTAAACTTAGCTAATATCATAGCAACCAAAACCAAGCTTAAAGATAACAATACTTTGTATTTGTATTGAGGGGATGCAGAAAGCAATTGTCCTTCAATATGCTCTAATATTTTAAAATGTTTATCTGGATATACAAAATGCAGGAAAGAAAAAAATAATGGGCTAAGAACGATAATTCCAGCCATGTCACCAATCCAAAATGGCAACCAAGTTGCGGAAAAATCATTCATCGACATCATATTCGATAAAATTAACGCACTTAACACTAGTGCAGTGGCAACTAATGCAGATATTGCTGCAATTAACAAAAAGCTGATAATAGATAGGGGCAAGGTTAGTTGTTTATTTTGGGTCAGCCAGTATAGGATTTTACTGCCAATATAATAAGGAATGATATGAGCAAAACCAAATAAAACACCTCCCTCTAACACTTCTATATCTTGTAGTTCAATTTGATAATCATTATTGGTGAACATAGTCACTAAAATCGCGGCTAACATTAAAATCGGTATTGCCCGCACACCAACCACGAAAAGTACGGCAAAAGTCAGTCCAGCAGGAGGGAACCAAACACTAGCATGATGGGCGTATTCGACTAGACCTCCAATAAACCAGACTCCCAACCAACTTAACAATAACAAGAAAGAACGGGCTACAGCGGAATGTAATAAAAAATGGATAAATTTTTGCTTGTGATTTATAGAACACAAAGAGTACAACAAATTACTAGGTTCCATTTGAGGTTGTTTTCTTAAAATAGACTGACTAAATTTTACCTATTAACTATATTAACTATCTCTTACCATTACCAGAAAATAAGTTATATCTTTAGTTTGAATTTAATAAAAAAACTTATGGTTAGGCTTTCTATAACGATCATCACAATTAATTTTTCTTTATGTGATTTTTGAAAAACAAGATAAGACTCAATTTGAAGGTGGTCATTATTAAGATGTCTCAGAAAACTGAAAGGAATGTTTTCAAACCCTCCATGTATTTCCCCTTAAAGGCGCCAAAGGCGGTTCAACCAAGATTTGTTGGAAAAAATCAGAACAGCTTAGCTGGCCTGCGAAGCAGGTGAACCACAGGGACGTGGTGAATAAATGTTCCAAACATTTTGTCGAACCGCGGGGCTTCTCCCCCTCGCTATTAAGCTTGGTCAATAAATTCAAGGCAATAAAAAACCCGCAACATGTGCGGGTCCTTCATATATGGCGGATAGCGAGGGATGTACTCAGGTACATCCCTGTACCTGACCCTTCGGGCGCCGGAGGCGGTACCAATTGTTCCAGACAATTGGTCGAACCGCGGGGGTTCTCATCCCGACGCTTCGCCATAAATAAAAAAGGCCCAACGAACAACGTTGAGCCTTTTTTATTTATATGGCGGATAGCGAGGGATTCGAACCCCCGGTACGTTTGACCGTACGTCTGATTTCAAGTCAGGTGCATTAAACCGAGCTCTGCCAGCTATCCAATAATTTTTTACATCACAATTCTTATTAACTAAACAAACGTAAAATAGCTCGTCGAATTGAGGATGCGCATATTAGAGGCGTTTTAATTTGTTGTAAAGTATTAAATAAAAAAATTGTGTTGATTGCTTGTTGTTTGTACGTATTGCATATATTTACATCAAGTTACGATTTGTCTTAAAGATTTAATACGGTATTACTTGAATTATTGAACCAAACCCCATACAAATAGACTATATAAATATAAAACCAATTTTAACTTAAGCTTGGAGAGAAAAATGCAACAAAGATCTACCTATACTAGTGCAGGTCAACCTTCTGTACTACAAACGAACAAGGTGCTTCGTAACACTTATATGTTATTAGCTATGACATTAACATTCAGTGCTATTTGTGCTGGTGTTGCTATGTCTATGGGTTTAGGTCAAGGAACAGCCATGATCATGAGCTTGGGCGCTCTTGTAATGATTTTCTTTTTAAATAAAGCAGCCGAAAGCTCAATGGGCATTTGGTTTGTATTTGCCTTTACTGGGTTATTAGGAGGCTCTCTAGGGCCAATGCTAAATCACTACGCAGGTTTTCCTGGTGGCAAAGAAACAATTGTTCAAGCCTTAGGCACAACAGCTCTAGTCTTTTTTGCTTTATCTGGTTATGTGTTAACCACTAAAAAAGATTTCTCATTTATGGGTGGTTTTTTATTAGTTGGATTAGTTGTTGCAGTAGTCGCTTCTATTGCCAATATCTTTTTAGGTATCCCTGCTCTTAGTTTAGCGGTCAGCGCAGCTATTGTATTTATTATGTCTGGTTTCATATTGTACGATACTAGCCGCATCATCAACGGTGGTGAAACCAACTATATTCGCGCGACGGTTTCTATGTACTTAAACATCTATAACCTGTTTACTTCTATCCTTCACCTTTTAGGTGTATTTGGTAGCGATGACTAATTTTTAGTCGATATTAACGTTTTAAAACGCCTCAGCTTGCTGGGGCGTTTTTTTATGGTACATTTGCCACATATCATTCAACTTAGGTTATCTACTTTAATACTATGGCGTCCTTTACAATTTTAGTCACCAGTGCCCCACTCTCTGAGCAAAACGCCTATAGTGCTTATCGTTTTACAAAAGCAGCTTTAACCGCTCAGCATAAAGTGAAGGGGATCTTTTTTTACGAAAATGGCACTTTAAACGGCAGCGCTTTACAAGTAACGTCTTCAGATGAATTTAATTTACATCAAGCATGGATAAACTTAGCAGAGCAATATTCACTACCACTTATGGTATGTGTTAGCGCAGCGTCAAGAAGAGGCATAACCAATCAGCAAGATGCTCAAGAATCAGATCAAGCGCATTTTAGTTTATCTACCCAATTTGACTCGGTAGGCCTTGGAGAATTAGCCCAGCTAATTAAACAAAGTGATAGGTTGGTACAATTTTGATGCAGACAACTAATTCCGATAACAATGGATTAGCCATTATCAATAAAACCGCCCCCTATGGCTCAACAAAAGGGCAAGAGAGTCTTGATCTAGCACTGGCTTTAAGTAATTTTGCTCAAGCTGTCAGTTTGTTTTTTATTGACGATGGTGTATGGCAATTACTAAATGAGCAAGTACCTAATAGTATTAATCAAAAAGCCTATTTCAAAACCTTTGCAGCATTAGAGTTTTACGACATTGAAAATATATATGTATGTGAGCAAAGTTTAACGGCTCGTGGCTTAACAGAATCTCAACTTTGTATCCCTGTCACTTTAATATCCCATTCTGAAAATAATCAGTTGTTAGCTACTCATAATCAGGTTTTAGTATTTTAATGATTTTACACAAATTATCAGCCAGCCCATTTACATCTACATCTTTAATTGATTGTTTAAAAAGAGCTGTAACTACAGATAAAATTTTACTCACTCAAGATGCAATATACACTTGCCAGCTTAAAAATGCTGAAGATTTATTAGCACCTTTTGCTCCCATCTATTGTATTAACGACGATCTAATCGCTAGAGGCATAAAATTAAATCAACAACTGTACCAAGCAGTAGATTATGCACATTTCGTGGAACTTAGCTTAACCTGCAAACAAGTCATAAGTTGGTAAAATGGACTATTTTATAGAATTTTCAGAAACAAAAATTGCCGTTGATAAAGCAGGTTATTTATTAAATGTGAGCGATTGGCAAAAAGACTTAGCGCCACTATTAGCCGCACAAGAAAACATACAATTAACCGATAATCATTGGCAAGTAGTAGAATTTGTACGTGATTTCTATTTACAATTTAATACCAGCCCCGCCATGCGCGCCTTGGTAAAAGCTATGGCTAATGAATTTGGCCCTGAAAAAGGCAATAGCCGTTATCTATTTAAATTATTCCCCAAAGGTCCAGCTAAACAAGCCACAAAAATTGCGGGTTTACCAAAACCAGCAAAATGTTTATAAGACCCATCATGTTGAAGGCTTATAACAAGTTAGCCACTTAAGCCTCTCAGTTTATTTACACAATAGTTACTTTATATATGAAAACAACTCTTTGTTGATATATTGCATACTGTTAACATAGTATTTACCCTAAACTCACGAAAAGTAAATAGATGCTAAATATCACCATCAGTAGGCGAGTATTTATAGGCGCAGCTATGTATCTCGTCACCGCCCCTATATTCGCGAGCACAACTAATAAACATACACAATTAACAGAGGTCCAATCTGATGGCCAGTTTTTTTCCGCCCTAGAACTTACCCTGCTCATTGATGTAGCTGAAATTATGCTTCCCCGTACAACTACTATTGGTGCCACTGATGCTCATGTTATCCCAGTGTTAGATGGACTAATGTTGACTTGGGCTGGTACTAAAACTAAAAAACAATTTAAAAGCTGTATTCAGCAAATAATGACTCTTGCAATGGATACTCATCAAAAAAGTTATCTCGAATTATCCTTAAATATGCGACAGCAACTGCTAGAACAACTAGACATCACTGCATTTGCTAATAAAAAAACAGATTTATCCTCCAACTATCGACGCTTAAAAGAAATGGTTTTTCATGTGTTTTATACCTCAGAGAAAGCTAACCCCGACTTTGTCCTTATTCCAGGTGAATACCATGGCAACCTTACGAAACAACAATTAGCTAAAGTCAGTAGTGGGATCAAACTATGAAACAAGATTTTGACGTAATAGTAGTGGGCTCCGGCATGACAGGAGGTTGGGCCGCTAAAGAGTTTTGTGAAAAAGGCTTTAAAACACTAGTAATAGAAAGAGGTCGCCACCTAGATCACCCGAGCTCAGAATATAAAGATATGCAAGCACCTTGGCAGTTAGAAAACAGAGGGTTAGCATCGGAAATATATGATGAAGAAGGTCGATATCGTATGTTAAAAACTAAAAAGGGAAAACTCAAAACTGAATCAATTCAATTCTTCGCCGATGAAAAAGAGTATCCCTACTCTTACCCAGAAGATAGGCCTTTCATGTGGACCCGGGGGTATCATTTAGGAGGACGTTCTCTAACATGGGCCCGAGTTTCACTTCGTTTTGGTCCTAAAGATTTTGAAGCTAACACTAAAGATGGGCACGGTATTCCTTGGCCTATCGGTTATCAAGATATCGCCCCTTGGTATGACTATGTTGAAACATTTGCAGGCATCTCTGGCAATAAAGACGGTTTACCTGATCAACCTGAAGGAATCTATCAAAAGCCTTGGAAAATGAGTTGTGCTGAAGAATTTGTTGCCAAAAACATTGCTAAAAACTTACCCAACAGACATATGATAATTGGCAGAACAGCCAATATGACAGAACCAACAGAAATACAAACCAATTTAGGTAGAACAAAGTGCCAAGCTCGTTCTTACTGTGACCGAGGTTGTACTTTTGGCGGTTATTTTAGTGCCCTTGCAGCAACCTTACCTGCGGCTAGGAACACTGGAAATTTAACCATAGTGACAGATGCTATTGCTTCATCTGTAGATTATGATGAAACTACAGGGAAAGCCTCTGGAGTCACTATCATTGATGCCCACACTAATGAAAAACGTAGCTATAAAGCCAGAGTAGTTTTTCTTTGTGCGTCTGCTTTAGGTTCGGTCCAAATATTACTAAATTCTAAATCAAAGACCTTCCCTCACGGCTTAGGCAATTCAAGCGGCGCTTTAGGGCATTATATAATGGATCATTTTACTGGTGCTATGGCTGGTGGCACAGTCCCTGGTTTTGAAGACAAATATTCATATGGACGCAGACCTATAGGCACCTATATACCTAATTTTAGGCATGAAAAAACGGACGATGTAAATTTTGTTCGTGGTTATGGATTTCAAGGAGGTGGCGCTTCAAGGCCCAAAACCGGTACCACAGCCAAACGAGTAGGTATTGGAGCTGAAGTTAAAGATAAAGCCATGCAACCTGCACCTTGGCGTTTCTTCACTGCCATGTTTGGGGAAATGTTACCTTATTACGAAAATTTCGTCAGTTTACATCCTAGCAAAAAGGATAAATGGGGAATTCCTCTACTGCACATAGATGCACAAATTCGAGACAATGAACGAAAAATGATAGTGCAGGCAGCTAAAGACGTAAAACAGTTGCTTGAGGCTGGCGGTTGTACCGATATAAAAGTGACTGAAGTGCCCGCAGACAAACATATAATGGTTGGCGCCCGTACTCACGAAATGGGCGGCGCATGTATGGGAGACGATCCAAAACAGGCAGTCTTAAATAAATGGGCCCAATCACACGATGTACCAAATGTCTTTGTGACCGACGGCGCCTGTATGCCTTCTTGCTCAACACAAAATCCTTCACTGACGTATATGGCTATCACCGCAAGGTCTGCAGATTATGCCGCTAAATTAATGCAACAAGGAAAACTGTAATGGATAGACGTAAATTTATCATCAACACAGCCGCGGCAGGCTTAGCTAGCGCAGGTTTATCATCTTGCACTTCAACCACAGAAACGACCCAAGTAACAATTGATACTATGAGTTTGGCTGAAAGACAAAAATGGCTCGCTTCATTTTCTTGTAACATTGAAATGTGGTTTAAGGATCGCCCTTTTCTAGATCGTATAACCGCGGCTAGAGAAATAGGCTTCAGTGCAGTAGAATTTTGGAATCCCCTTTCTGTTAAAAAAGCAAAAACACCGTCTCTAATTGCACAACGAGCAAGAGATGAAGGTATTCATATCACAAGTTTTTCTCCCGGTGCGCCCTATTTAGCTGATCCATCCAATCTAAATGAATTTTTAGAATGGACAGAAATAGCCATAGACCTTTGTACTTTGTTTGATGTGGCAAACTTTAATTTAACCGGTCATAAAAATATTGAAGGGCAATCTTTACAACAAATGATTGAAACCTATACTCATGCAATCAAACTTGCTGCACCAAAATTTGAAAAAGCACAAAAAATAGCAACCATTGAACCCTATAATCCGTTTGATCATAAAGGACATTTTATTTATGGCAATGAGCCGGGACTATCCATCTGCCGAGAAGTTAATTCTACCAGTATCAAACTCAACTGGGACTTTTTCCATATGCAGCGCACAAACGGTAACTTAATTACAAATATGGAAAATGGTTTTAATCAAATAGCTTATGTACAACTTGCTGACTCTCCAGACAGACACCAACCTAGCACCGGAGAAGTCGCCTACGGCTTGGTTTTGACTCGGCTCAGAGAGTTAGGTTATCAAGGTTACATAGGTGCGGAATGTTTTCCTAAAAACAAAGATGAACTTAAAGCGGCCAATGATCTTGCTCATTTAGCAAAAATCAGCAAGTTACAAGCTCCTTTATAGACAATATTTACATAGCGCCTACTCACTCTGATTAATGGTGGGCTTTATAACTAACATTCAATGGAACACAGGATAAACCTCATGGAAAAGTTATCGCGATATTTATCAAGTACGCTGATATTTACATCGCTCATTAGTCATTCAGTTCTAGCTTTGGATATTTTTGAAGCCGATCGGCTGTTTGAGAAGAAACAATATAAACAAGCTCTGCAAGAATATTCAAAGGCCGCACAGGTAGGTAGCCCCCATGCATATTATCAGTTAGGCACGATTTATCACAAAGGACTAGATGTTTCCAGAGACAATATTAGCGCCTATATTTGGTTATCTCTGGCAGCCGAATATGGTTTTTCAGATTCAAAAAAAGCGGCAAGCGAGATCTTAGAACTTTTAACTGATACACAAAAAGATAATGCTAAATATATTTTGTTATCCCTCAAACAAAAACTTGGCAAAGAAGTCATTCAAAGTAAATATTTTCCTGTTTTAAACCAACAAAACTTAAATGAAAAAATCACTTTTGGTGGTGATGGAAAATTAGAAATAACATACCAAGACACTGATCTGATGTTGGATAGTTTTGACAGTTTTGAGAGTGACGCTTTTTATGACGACGTCAGTTCCTTTGATAACCCAGATGGTGAAGATGCATTTTCAGATGCACCTCAAGAAGCACAAACAGGTACTATACGTGCACCAGCTCAGTTTATACGTAAAACACCATTTCTTATTGTTGATTACGATGTAGGACCTGATGGTTCAATTCGTAATGTCACACCCGTACAGAAAATTGGTTATTCTCGTACATTACAAGAAAAGTTTATGTTTAACACTTTCCCTGCCCCTAACTTTAAAGATACCAGAGTGAGCTTTATTAACCGTAGTTATATGGGGTCAGCTACCTATAGCCAATTTCAAATGAAAGATGAATACGAAAGGTTATATGACAAATTACGTAGAATAACTAAAAAGTTAAAAATCAGTGAAGTACCAGAAGACAAATATCAATATGCCATGATGTTATTAACTTTTACCTGGTTAAAACAAGAAGATAGTGAAGCCATTCAATTGTTAAAAGAAGTAGCAGAATCTGGACACCCATTGGCACAATTTGAATACGGCGCAAAATTATATCGTGAACAAACAGATATCCAGCAAGGCATTCATTGGATTTCTGAGGCCAGTAAATATGGCCTCCCCAAAGCTGAATACTTATTAGCGAGCATTCTGCAAAATAGCCCTTGGGTGCTGAATGATGAGAAAAAAGCGTTATATTGGTATGAATCTGCGGCGCAGAAAGACCATCTAGCGGCTCAATTAAAAGCAGCTGAGCTGCAATTATTAGCCATAGATACTAATTTACACGACCTTACTGCCGCAAATGAGTATTTACAGCAACTAAAAGAATCACAAAGAGACAATCCTGAATATTATTTCTTATTAGCCATAGCCGAGAAAAACCGACCCAACCGCGATTTCAAACAAGTGATCAATTATGTTGAAGAAGCCATCGACCTTGGAGAAAAATTTAATTGGGACGTGTCATATTGGCAAGGTTTACTAGAAAAATGGACGACTGGCTCTGTGTATATAGTAGAAGACTAGTTTAGGTGGTTTATCTAGCTCTATAAATATAAAAAGCCGGTTTCGCTTAAGCAAAACCGGCTTTTTAATATCTACCATTGAAAAACAGTATTATTTAACCAATTGATTGTAAACCTTTCATATAAGGCTGCAAAGCCGCAGGAATAGTAATACTGCCATCAGCTTGTTGGTTATTTTCTAATATAGCGACTAATGTACGGCCAACAGCTAAACCTGAGCCATTTAACGTATGTAACAATTCAGGCTTGTTGGTTTCTGGACTGCGGAATCTAGCCTGCATTCTGCGAGCTTGGAAATCTAACATATTTGAGCAAGATGATATTTCACGATAAGTATTTTGAGCCGGCAACCACACTTCTAAATCATACGTTTTACACGCACCGAAGCCCATATCTCCAGTACATAACAACACTTTACGATAAGGTAATTCCAACAGTTGTAATACCTTCTCTGCATGACTGGTTAACTCTTCTAAGGCCTCAAAAGACTTTTCAGGATGTACCAGTTGTACTAACTCCACTTTATCAAATTGATGTTGTCTGATTAAGCCTCTGGTATCTCGACCGTATGAGCCAGCCTCACTTCTAAAACAAGGCGTGTGAGCCGTCATTTTAATCGGCAATTCTTTGTCAGCAAATATTTCATCACGAGCAATATTCGTTAAGGGCACTTCTGATGTAGGGATCAGTGATAATCCTTGTCCTTCTTCAGTAGCAGGTTTGGTATGAAAGGCATCGCCAACAAATTTAGGAAATTGGCCGGTACCAGTCATACTCGCTTCATTCACCAATAAAGGTACGTACATTTCTGTATAGCCATGCTCTTCAGTGTGAAGATCCAACATAAATTGAGCTAATGCTCTGTGTAACTTGGCTATTTGACCACGAAGCACAACAAATCGAGAACCAGTCAATTTTGTAGCAGTTTCGAAATCCAAACCTTTTTTGATAGCTAAACCTAAATCAACATGATCTTTTACTTCGAAATCAAATGTCCTAGGAGTACCCCAGCGCAACACTTCAAGGTTATCGTTCTCATCTGCACCAGCAGGTACTGAATCATCTGGTAAATTTGGAATATTTTGCGATGCCGCTGAAATTTCATCAAGCAGTTCTGCAAGTTCTATTTTACCTGCATCTAACTCTGCACCTAACTTACCCACTTCAGCTAATAATGGCTGTATGTCTTCACCAGATGCCTTAGCTTTGCCTATAGATTTAGAACGTACATTACGTTCATTTTGCAATTCTTGGGTTTTTATCTGTAAAGACTTACGTTTTTCTTCCAATTGAATAAAGGAATTTACGGCTAGGTCAAACCCTCTTCTTTTCAATTTTTCGGCGGTTTGTTGAATATCGCTACGTAAACATTTTGGATCTAACATCTTGTTTTATCTAACCTTTAACTAATTGAGTGGCTAACCATGCTGCAAATAAACAACAGGTTATGTTTAATATTATATTGAGTACGGCCTTTAGCCATAAACCTTGCTGAAAAAGCATTATTGTATCAACTGAAAATGTTGAAAACGTTGTTAGTGCACCTAAAAAACCCACTCCAGCTGTGGTTCGCCATAGCGCAGATTCGAGATGACCATGTTCTAATAATGCGTACAAAAAGCCTAACAAAAAAGAACCAATAAAATTGACCAGAAGTGTACCAAAAGGAAAGCCTTTACCAAACCATTGAAGCATGAGTTGTGAAAGAAAATAACGTAAACAAGCTCCAGAAGCCCCTCCTAGCGCAATAAACACGTAAATCATAAAACTTTGCATCTTAACGGTACCTTTGTTCCTGACTACGTTTATCTAGTTCCCTTAAAAAATCTAGCTTCTCGGCAAGCTTTTTTTCCAGACCTCTATCATTAGGTTTATAATATTCTGTATTTTTTAATTGTTCAGGGAAGTAACATTCGCCTGCCGCATAAGCATAGGATTCATTATGGGCATAACGATATTCTTGGCCATAACCTAAATCTTTCATTAGACTGGTTGGTGCATTACGTAAATGTTCTGGCACTGGGTAATCCGAGGTATCTTTAGCCTCATTCACCGCGGCCTTAAAAGCTACATATACAGCATTACTTTTTGCTGCACTGGCACAATACAAGGTTGCCTGAGCAATAGCTCGTTCGCCCTCTGAAGGTCCCACACGATGGAATATATCCCAGGCATTTAAACAAATTTCCATTGCTCTTGGATCGGCATTACCAATATCTTCAGTTGCGATAGCTAATAAACGCCTAGCCACATACAAAGGGTCACATCCAGCTACTAACATTCTCGCATACCAATAAAGAGCTGCATCGGGGGCTGAACCTCGAACTGATTTATGAAAAGCTGAAATCAAATCGTAAAATAAATCGCCACCTTTATCGTACTGAGCGACTTTTTCACCTACAGCTTGTTTTACCATTTCTGCAGTTAATACTTTTTCTTTTGCATCAACAGGTAAAAAATCTGCGGTCAATTCTAGATAATTCAGTAAACGCCTTGCATCACCACTGGCCAGATCTAATAAAATAGAATTGGCATCTGAGTCGATCGATAAGCCCAAATTTCCTAAGCCGCGTTTTTCATCGGTTAAAGCTTGTTGTAAAACTAAATTTAACTCTTCACTGTTCAAACTTTTGAGGACATACACCCTAGCTCTAGACAATAATGCATTATTTAATTCAAAAGACGGATTTTCTGTGGTGGCACCAATAAAAGTAACAGTACCGTCTTCTATATAAGGCAAAAATGCATCTTGCTGACTTTTATTAAATCTATGTACCTCATCAACAAATAAAATAGTGCGTTTTTGTTGCTGCGCATAAAGTTTGGCATTATCTATTGCTTGACGTATATCTTTTACACCACTACTAACGGCAGATAATCTTTCGATATGAGCATGGCAATGATTGGCGACCAATTCAGCTAAAGTGGTTTTTCCGGTACCAGGCGGGCCCCATAAAATCATAGAATGACATTGACCACGGAGTAATGCCGCACGCAAGGGTTTTCCTTCTCCCACTATATGCTGCTGACCAAAATATTGTTCAATAACGGCTGGACGCATTCTGGCGGCTAAAGGAATAAACTCATCAGAAATTAACCCGGATTGCTCAGGATTAAAGTTAAATTCCTCTGTCATAAGGCGCGCTGATCATCCAATTCATAGCCTTCTGGCATAGTAAAAACAAACTTATTCGTTGTTAACGTTTTATTTTGCAATATATTCGAAAAGGTTAAAGTACTGGTTTGTTTCTGTACGTCTGTTGTTTCAAGCTGAACAAGTTTATCCTGACGATCAAATACTAAGCGTAACGTTTCTACACTACCAGTTTGTTGTATTGGGCTAATAATAAATTCTTTATCTTTCACCATAACGTTAAATTCTAACCACTTATTGCTACTAGGATCAGTGAGTAAGATCAATGGGTTATTCTCGATGGCGGAATCCTGATTATAGGCAACTACCTGCTCCATAAATGGGTCTATATTCCATAAGGTTTGTCCATCCGCTAACAAGATATTATCATTCGGTGCCAGTAACTCCCAATAAAGTTTATTAGGTTGTTGCAATACAATATTGCCTCTGGCTTCTTGTAATACAGTGTTCTCTATATCTACCACTTTTTGCGTAAAGTCGGCTTGATAACTTTTTAATTGCTGCAATTTTATTTGTAATGCTAATTTAGCGTCACTCACAATGTTGCCACTTAGTGCTGCATATGAATTAGCAGTAATAAATAAACTGGCAACTAACAAACAAAATAATTTAGCTGGAAATGTTTTTTTCATGAAAATTTAAATCTCTGTATTAAGCTGTTTAATCTCTTGGCGCCGGAGCAGCAAGTACTTCGCGATTACCATTATGGCCTTGTGAACTTACGACTCCACTAGATTCCATTTGTTCCACTAAACGCGCGGCTCTATTGTAACCAATTCTGAATTTACGCTGCACACTAGATACTGAAGCACGTCTTGTTTCAGTGACAAATGCCACAGCTTCATCGTAAAATACATCAAATTCTTGATCTTCACCTTCAGGTTGTTCACCTGGCAATAAAATTTCTGCGCTCGCATCACCATTTAATATTTCATCTATATATTGAGGAGCCCCGCGTTTTTTCCAATCAGCAACAACAGCATGGACTTCATGATCGTCAACAAATGCTCCATGCACTCGAGTAGGTACACCTGTTCCAGGTGGTAAATACAACATATCACCAGCGCCTAATAAGGCTTCTGCACCTTGTTGATCGAGTATGGTTCTCGAGTCAATTTTAGAAGATACTTGAAAAGCAATACGAGTCGGGATATTAGCTTTAATTAATCCGGTAATAACGTCAACAGAAGGTCTTTGTGTGGCAAGCACTAAGTGAATGCCTGCTGCCCTAGCCTTTTGCGCAATACGCGCAATCAGTTCCTCAACTTTTTTACCTACTATCATCATCATGTCGGCGAACTCATCGACGACGACCACAATTGCCGGTAATTTTTCTAAGAATGGCGCTTCTGTTTCCATGCTTTCCTCTGACTTCCACAAAGGATCTCGAATGGGCTCACCGGCTTCAATTGCATTTAATACTTTGGTGTTAAACCCTTTCAGGTTTCGCACCCCTAAAGCTGACATTAATTTATAACGACGTTCCATTTCGCCCACACACCAACGCAGTGCATTCGCAGCTTCTTTCATATCAGTCACTACTTCAGCTAATAAATGAGGGATACCTTCATAAACCGATAATTCCAGCATTTTAGGATCTATCATGATCATACGCACATCTTCAGGCGTAGATTTATATAACAGACTTAAAATCATCACGTTAACACCGACAGATTTACCAGAACCTGTAGTACCTGCAACTAATAAGTGCGGCATTTTGGCTAGGTCGACAAATACAGGTTTACCTGAAATATCTGCACCAAGTACCATAGTTAAAGGAGACTCAGCAGACTGAAATCTTTCATCAACTATCACTTCACTTAAACGTACCATGTCGCGTTTTTTATTCGGTAGTTCGAGGCCAATAACTGATTTACCTGGAATAACTTCAACTACCCTAACTGATATTGCCGACATAGAACGAGCTAAATCTTTAGATAGGGTGGTGATTTTACTGACTTTGACACCTGGTGCTAAATCCATTTCAAAACGAGTGATTACAGGCCCTGGATAAACGCCCACTACCCTAGCTTCGATATTAAAGTCAGCTAATTTAGCTTCTAATAAACGGGATACAATTTCTAGTTCTTCTGGGGTTATAGGATTCTTAATTTTATCTGGGCGTTCTAATAATTCAAAAGACGGCATAGGTCCTTGCTCAGTTCCTTCTTCTGATCCGCTAGGGTCAGTATCAGCAACGGCTTTTTCAACCTGAGGATCGGGTTCATCTTTAGTTTTTTTCCGAGATAAATTAATTTTTTTCTTTAACTCGGTGATAGATATTGGATTTTTAGTCGAACTTTGAGGTTCGGGATCATCAAGAATGTCTTGAGGAACCATAGGTTCAACAGTAAAAGGAGGGATATCATTATCATCAAAATCGCTAGCAACTTGAATATCACTGTTCCAAAAGTTGTCTTCTACTGCAGCCGGCCTGATTGGTTCTGCGGTTTGTTCCTTTGGCTTTTTAAAATTTAATAGAGGTGTTGTTGATTCTTTGAGTTTAGCTGGCGCACGGAAAATAAATAAACCAGTAAAAATAGTTAGTTCACCTAATTTATCGACAATAGTTAGCCAAGAGATACCACTTAATAAGGTCACCCCTGCACAAAAAAAACTGAGCAACAATAATGTTGTACCAACTAAACTAAAATATGGAACTAAAGACGAACTGAGAATATCCCCCACCACACCACCTGAAGCGTAATTATGTATATCACCAGCATTTAAACTGAGTAAACCTGTGGCTCCTAGCACTAACAAGATTACACCGATAATTCTTAGACCAATATTTAAATAATCAACTTCTAACAAATTTTTAGTTTGTTGAAATAAAAACCAACCTAAAAATGCGCAACAAAATGGTAAGGTATAGGCGAAAGTACCTAAGGTGAAAAAAAGAATATCTGCAAACCAAGCGCCAATTGGGCCAACCCAATTGTTAACGTTGGTTTGTAATCCAGCTTGACTCCAACCTGGATCAGCAGGATGAAATGAAGCTAAGGCCAACAGTAAAAAAAATGCAAAAGCCGCACTGATAATCATGCCAACTTCCATTATTCTTTGGATGCCTGTGAGTCTTGCCATAGTGTTATATTCGTTCTAAGTTTGAGACTAAAAAGCCAATTACTAGTTAATAGCTATAAGATACCAGTCAAGTCATAAAAATCCTAGCAAGCTGCGGCCTATCGCTCGGTTATTAAACAATCCAGTACAAGAAATTCATTTCAAACTTATTTTAACCTGTGTGGACTCTTTAACTTCCTCCATAACGACATAAGTTCTTGATTCACTTACACCCGGTAAACGTAATAAAGTGTCACCTAATAATTTACGATAACTCGACATATCGGCTACTCGAGCTTTTAGTAAAAAGTCAAAACTACCCGAGACTAGATGACACTCTTGAATATCCTCATGTGCCCTAATCGCTGCGGAAAACTCTTCAAATATATCTACTGAAGTTTTACTTAGCGTGATTTCAACAAAAACCAACATAGCTGCACCCAACTTAGTTGGATCGACACGAGCATGATAACCAGTAATATATCCCTGTGATTCCAACCTTTTGACTCTCTCAAGACAAGGACTCGCACTTAAACCAACATTTAGTGCCAATTCGGAATTAGTTATTTTGCTATTCTTTTGCAGTGCGATGAGTATGTTTCTATCAATTCTATCTAAGTGTTTCGGTGTTTTTACCAGCATAGTTAAAACCGCAATATTGCCATATCACAGCATTATATACCGTGAAAACTGATATTACCCAGTAAAAAACTGAATGCATTACTCTATACTGCAAGCTAATACTTAATAGCTAGGGTTTTAAAATGTTAATTGGCGTACCTAAAGAAATAAAAAATCATGAATACCGGGTTGGACTCACTCCCGCATCAGTGAAAGAGTTTATTAATCATGGCCACCAAGTTTGGGTACAACAAAACGCGGGAAGTGCTATTGGCTTTTCAGATCAAGATTATATTAATGCTGGTGCGACAGTAAAAAACGAAGCGGAGATAATCTTTTCCAATTCCGACATGATAATCAAAGTGAAAGAACCACAAGCAAATGAATGTAAAATGCTTCATCAAGATCAAATATTATTTACCTACTTACACTTAGCAGCTGATTCTACACAAACGGAATTATTAATAGCATCTGGTGCCAGTTGTATCGCTTATGAAACAGTGACTGATAACAAAAATACATTACCACTTCTAGCCCCTATGAGTGAAGTGGCTGGGCGGATGGCCGTACAAGCCGGCGCTCACTTTTTAGAAAAGACATATGGAGGAAGCGGTACATTATTAGGTGGAGTGCCAGGAGTAGCACCTGGAAAAGTAATGATTATTGGTGGTGGTGTGGTAGGGATAAATTCTGCAAAGATGGCCTTAGGTTTAGGTGCTGATGTCACTATTTTAGATAAATCATTAGCTAGGTTAAGAGAAATAAATGACATTTTTTTAGGTCAAGTCAAAACAGTCTACTCAACGATTGAGAGCATTGAACAATACTCGGCAATAGCCGACTTAATAATAGGGGCGGTACTTATTCCCGGGGCTTCAGCACCAAAACTTTTAACCCGTGAAAATATTAAGAGTATGAAAGAAGGGTCTGTGGTAGTAGATGTAGCGATTGATCAAGGAGGATGTTTCGATACATCTAAAGCTACAACTCACCAAGATCCCACTTATATAGTTGATGGGGTCGTACATTATTGTGTTGCAAACATGCCAGGTGGTGTTGCTCGTACCTCAACAATAGCACTTAACAACGCTACATTACTAAATGGATTAACATTAGCAAATAAAGGACTTAAACAGGCTCTTTTAGACGATCCCCATTTAATGAATGGCTTAAATGTACATAAAGGTAAAGTAACCTACAAAGCAGTAGCAGAAGCATTATCAAATAAGATTAGTTTAGAGTTTGTACAAGCAAAGCAAGCGCTAGATCTAAAACAATCAAAAAATTGCTAGTAGTTAGGCGTTTTTAATAGCCTTGCTACAACTAGTCCAGAATCAGCTAAACCTAAGCATATAACTAACCTGAATACTGGATAAGCCGAACCTCTCGATAACGCTCTTTTTGTGCCTAGCTGCGTTGGATTGTCTAGCAATAACACGTTATTACGTACGACAATCCGCCTTGCTATACACGAAAAATTTCGTCACCGAGTAAGCATCCAAGTGAGGTGATTTGGGTGAATATTATGAAGTTATTTAATTGTAATGATAAATTCAGATTAGACGATACTTCTTATCCAGAACTCAGGTTAACTAAGTTATTTAGTTCGCCTTTACACCCTTTAGTTTTACGTTACACTGAAATTAGGCATATCGAAACGTTTGATTTCAACGAAACATGAGGCGCTATTATATGATTATTGATAAATGTATTAACCAAGACATTAAACAAGCACTTAACCAAGTTAACATTTCAAAAATTATGTCTAATGGCGTATTAACTGTTTACGAGGGATGGTCTATTCGCCGACTTTCAAAATTTTTTATTAAGCATAATATTTCAGGTGCACCTGTCATTGCAGCAGACGATGAACTAGTTGGTGTAGTGACACAATCAGACATTATTCGTTTTGAAAGCCATGAACCTAGCGAACAAGAAATTCAGAAATTAGTCACTCAATTCTGTGGACCATTTGCTGGCAATATGGACGAATCCGAAATAAGACGGATCCAAGACAAAGCCAACGATTATTGTACAGTTAACTCAATCATGACTACTAAGGTATTTTCAATAAATGGTAACGCAAATATTTATGATGCCTATGAATTAATTGTAAAAAATGACATACACAGATTATTCATTACAGAAAAAGGTATTTTAAAGGGAGTAGTGACAACAATGGATATATTGAAATATTTGTTAGAGGATAAATCGACAAAGCAGGTGTAAAATATAAAAAAATTTATATATACACCTACTCAACACACATTAAAAAGCTATATTCGTGAATTATTGAATAGAATTGTTAATATCTATTAGGGCTGCCAAGGGATCGGCCGCTTGAGTAATTGGACGACCGATAACCATATAATCAACACCCACTGCCATAGCCTGTTGTGGAGTCATAATTCTTTTTTGATCGCCAACATCTGTGCCTACTGGGCGGATCCCCGGAGTCACTAATAAAAATTCTTTTCCTAAAGTTTGTTTCAGTAATTCGGCTTCCTGCGCTGAACAGACCACACCATCCAAGCCACTTTGTTTAGTAAGTTTAGCTAATCTTAGTACATGCTGTTCTGGTGTGGAGTTAATCCCAATAGCTGATAATTGTTGCTGATCCAAGCTAGTTAAGACAGTCACAGCGATTAGCAATGGAGATGTCGTTAACCCATTACTATCTAGTGCTAGTTTAGCCTGCTCCATCATCTTAGGCCCGCCTGAAGCATGTACATTGACCATCCATACACCTAAGTCAGCAGCAGCTTGGCAAGCTTTTGCTACAGTATTAGGAATATCATGAAATTTTAAATCTAAAAACACATCATAGTTTTGATCGACTAAGCCTTTTACAAAGCTAGGACCAAAATGAGTAAACATTTCTTTGCCAATTTTTAAGCGACATAATTCGGGATTTAACCTATCTATAAACGAATTGGCTTTTTGTTGATTATCAAAATCTAACGCAACCACTACTTTTGGATCTTGCACTTTATTCCCCGTCTAGGCCTTTAATCGGTTTAACTGTGCCCCACTTTTTACATGAAGGGCATAACCAATGAATTTGTCCACCTGAAAACCCACAGCTATGACATCTATACTTTGGTCTTTGTTTAATTTGTTCTTCTACTAGACCTTTAAGTAAAACTAGGCTATTTGTAGACTGTTCATGTTCTTGTAAATCTATATATAAAGCCATTAAGGTTTTAAAACCTTTCATAGTGGGATGTTTCTTCAATTGTTCTAATAAGACTTCAGCTGCTTCAGAACTCTGACCATTCTTAGCCATTTGGGTAACTTTTGCCAAATATGCTGTGGCACAGTGTTGCCAATACCTTTCTAATATATGGGTGAACTTTTGCTCATCATCTAATTTTTCTGAACACTCAGCGATCAAAGGAATGGCTTCACTTAACCAGTTAATATCTCGTACCGGAACCTGTTCTAAATGCTCAATTGCAGCAGAATAATATTCTTGTTTCATGGCCATTTGACCTAACATTAACCATGGCCGTACTGCATTATCATCAGCCTGAATCGCCTTATTAAGGTTTGATTCTGCTATCTCAAATTGATTATTTCTGATTTCTATAGATGCCTGTTCACAATAAAAATGGGCGACTCGAGCGCATAGTTCTTCACTATCTCCGCCAGCACCCATCATTTGCTCAGCTAATTCTATTGCTTTAGGCCAATCTTTAGTGGATTGATAAATATTAAATAATTGAATTTGTGCATTAAGAAAATGTTTTTGGCTATTCATTAATTGTAAAAATGCATTTTCAGCCCGCTCTAAAAAACCAGCTAAAATATAATCTCTGCCTAACTCATATAAAGCAGTTTCACGTAAAGATGCGGATATTTCTTCTTTACTGACTAAATTTTGATGGACCCTGATAGCTCTGTCCAATTCGCCTCTATGACGGAAAAACTTTCCCATTGCAATATGGGTTTCTACCGTGTCACTATCCAGATCAATCATTTTAATTAATGTATCAACTGCCTTATCAGGCTCATCAGATAAGAGAAAATTAAGTCCACGATAATAATGTTTAGCTAAAATACTAGATTGTTTACGCTGAGCTTGGCGAACACTGTTTCGACCCATTACCCAACCATACCAGGCTGCAACAGGAAGTAATAAAAAGAGAAGTTCTAGCATTATTGACTATGTGATACCTGTGAGAGTTTTTTATTTTTTCTTTCTAGGCTTGTGATCCGCCATTTTAGACGGAACACATAAACCGTACTTAAAATGAAACAAACACTAAAACCTAAAATAAACGTTATCCCTAGGACAAATGACATTTTCACTTGGCTAGAAAAATCATTAATTAAATAATTAACTGAAACTAAATGACCATTTTGTGAACCAACAAAACCCGCAATAACTAACACCAGCAGAATAAAGATAAGCAGTATTAAACCTTTGACTTTCAACCCAGCTCTCCTAATTAGTGTTATTTGTTCAATGGAATTGTAGTTTTTGTATCGTATTTAAGCTACAAAAAACAGGTTTGAATAGATTATATTGCTACTGTAACAAAAACGGCACTCGAATTGGAGTGCCGTTTTTAAATTATTTATAAAAATCAATTAGCTAAGCTTTCGTTGACCCGCTCACGTAATTCTTTGCCAGGTTTAAAGTGAGGAACGTATTTACCTTCCAATTTCACTGTTTCGCCCGTTTTAGGATTACGCCCAACACGTGGAGCACGATAATGTAGAGAAAAACTACCGAAACCTCTGATTTCAATCCGCTCACCTTTTTGTAAGGTTTGCGCCATTTGTTCTAACATTTCTTTTATCGCAGACTCAACATCTTTAGCAGGTACTTGACGTGCTTTATCGGCTAGTCTTTCAATAAGTTCTGACTTTGTCATTTACAAACCCCCAATTAATCAAAAAGCTATTAATACCGATAATAAACGCGTTAGCGTATTTGTCAAAACTAATAATGTTTTAAAAAATAACTAACACGTTTGCCACTGTTTTTATTAGTCGTTTTTAGCTGCTTTAAATGCATCAGCGAAAGCGTTACTGAAACCAACTTCTTCTTGTTGATTTACTTTATCTAACGCTTCTTTTTCATCTGCTTGGTCTTTCGCTTTAACAGATAAGTTAACAACGCGGTTCTTACGATCAACGCCCATAAATTTGGCTTCGATTTCAGAATCAACAGTTGCTACTTCAGTTGCATCTTCAATACGTTCACGAGCTAAATCAGCTACACGGATATAACCTTCAACTTCATCAGCAAGTTTAACAGTTACACCTTTAGCATCAACGGCTGTGATTGTACCAACAACAATTGTGCCTTTCTTAGTATCAGTGATGTACTGATTGAAAGGGTCTTCTTCAATTTGTTTAACGCCAAGAGAAATACGCTCGCGCTCAGGGTCAACCTGTAGGACAACAGCAGAGATTTCATCACCTTTCTTAAAGTCACGAACAGCTTCTTCGCCTGTCTTATTCCAAGAAATATCAGACAAGTGAACAAGACCGTCTATGCCGCCATCAAGACCGATAAAGATACCGAAGTCAGTGATAGATTTGATCTTACCAGAAACTTTGTCACCTTTGCTTTGTGCTTTAGCGAACTCTTCCCAAGGGTTAGGAATACATTGTTTAAGGCCAAGAGAAATACGACGACGTTCTTCGTCAATTTCAAGAACCATAACTTCACAAACATCACCAAGGTTAACCACTTTAGATGGGTGAATGTTTTTGTTAGTCCAATCCATTTCTGAAACGTGAACTAGACCTTCAACACCGTCTTCGATTTCTACGAAACAACCGTAGTCAGTAAGGTTAGTTACAGCACCGCTTAATTTAGCGCCTTCAGGGTAACGGTTTGCAATTTCTTGCCAAGGATCGTTGCCCATTTGTTTCATACCAAGAGAAACACGTGATTTTTCTTTGTCAAATTTTAATACTTTAACGTTGATTTCGTCGCCAACATTAACAATTTCACTTGGGTGTTTAACACGTTTCCAAGCCATATCTGTGATGTGTAGAAGACCATCTACGCCACCTAAGTCAACAAACGCACCGTAATCAGTAAGGTTCTTAACGATACCTTTAACTTCATGACCTTCTTCAAGGTTAGCAAGTAATGTATCACGTTCTGCACTGCTTTCAGCTTCGATAACAGCACGACGAGAAACAACAACGTTATTACGTTTAGCATCAAGTTTGATAACTTTAAATTCTAATTCTTTACCTTCAAGGTGAGCAGTATCACGAACTGGACGTACGTCAACCAATGAACCAGGTAAGAAAGCACGAACTGTGTTCACTTCAACCGTAAAGCCACCTTTAACTTTACCGTTGATCACACCAATGATCGTTTCTTTTTCAGTGTAAGCTTTTTCTAATTCTACCCAAGCTTCGTGACGTTTCGCTTTTTCGCGAGATAAGATTGTCTCACCGAAGCCATCTTCAACTGCATCCAATGCAACATCAATTGTATCACCAACAGCAACTTCAAGTTCACCATCAGCATTTTTAAATTGTTCTACAGGGATAGCACTTTCAGATTTTAGTCCAGCATCTACAAGGACTATATCTTTATCGATAGAAACGATAGTACCTTTAACAATAGAGCCAGGACGGGTTTCAAGTTCTTTTAAACTTTCTTCAAATAGATCAGCAAAATTTTCAATCATAGGTTTAATAAATTTCTTTTTTGACATCCACGTTACAATCCAGTGAGCGTGGGGTTGTTATTCATGACCAAATCATCCATAACTTGGTGTAGTTTTACATTATATAAATTTGCCTAGGCTGAAATTTTAGTTAATTTCCCTTCGACAAATAACTCAATCTTTTCAAGCACTTGCTCTATATTCAACGAGGTTGAATCAAGCACAAATGCATCTTTCGCAGGTATTAAAGGAGCAACAGTTCGATTTGCATCTCGCTCATCGCGGGCTTTTATGTCTGCTAAAAGGCGGCGCATACTAACATCATGGCCTTTATCTTTCAACTGCTTAAAACGTCTATCTGCACGTTCTTCTGCGCTGGCCGTTAAGAATATCTTAGCTTGGGCTTCAGGAAAAACAACTGTACCCATGTCTCGGCCATCAGCCACTAAACCTGGGGATTGTTTAAATCCTCTTTGTCTTCTTAATAACGCTTCGCGAATTCTAGGTAAAGAAGCAATCTGAGAAGCTACCGAGCCTACTTCTTCAGTGCGTATAATATCGCTTACATCTTCACCTTCTAAAACTACTTTCACACCATTTTCTGTTGTTTCAAAGTGAACATCTAACCCTGCTGCAAGAGGTAACAAGCCCCCCTCATCTTCTACTGGGATTTGGTGATGGATAGAGGCGATGGCTAAAACACGGTATATACTACCGCTGTCTAAAAAGTGCCAACCGAGTCTTTTTGCTAATAAAGTACTCGCGGTTCCTTTACCTGCGCCGCTTGGTCCATCGATTGTGATGACAGGTTCTGTGTACATGCGCTCTCCTGAGCTAATGAAAATCGGGCGCAATTATACGCATAGATCCAAGATAAGCAATGACACTTAGGTTACAATTTATTAACCTTAATATTTAATATCAGACAATAAAGGGAGCACTAAAGCCCCCTATTTAAATTTACTGACAAATTGTCGCAAACCTTTGGAAATAATCGGGGAATGTTTTTGCGGTACAAGCCGGGTCATTAATTGTCACTGGAGTATCACTTAATGCGACTAAAGAAAAACACATAGCCACACGATGATCGTTATAAGTATCTATTTCAGCATGAATTAAATCTTTAGTGGGGGTAACGCTGATAAAATCTTCACCTTCAACCACTGTAGCACCCACTTTTCTTAGTTCAGTACTCATAGCTGCCAAACGATCAGTTTCTTTTACTCGCCAATTGTAGATATTACGTATAGTAGTCGTACCTTCGGCGAATAGTGCTGTGGTGGCTATTGTCATGGCTGCATCAGGAATATGATTTAAGTCTAGGTCTACCGCTTTAAGTGGTGCACCTTGCACTTCGATATAGGTATCTTGCCAATTAATCTTGGCTCCCATTTTTTCTAGCACTTCAGCAAAACGAATATCACCTTGAATGCTGTTTTTACCAATACCTGTTACCCGCACAGTGCCACCTTTAATAGCCCCGGCAGCTAAAAAGTAAGAGGCTGAAGAAGCATCACCTTCAACCATAAAGTGACCAGGTGCTTGATACTGTTGATTACCTTTCACTACAAACTTTTGATAATTTTGGTTCTCAATGTGAATCCCAAATTTAGCGATCGTATCTAAAGTAATATCAATATAAGGTTTTGAAACCAACTCACCACTGATTGTAATAGAGGTATCTGCAACAAATAGAGGCGCACTCATTAGTAGTGCGGTCAAAAACTGGCTAGACACACTGCCATCTACAGTTATTTCTCCACCTGCTAAAACTTGGCCTTGAATTGATAAAGGGGGATAACCTTCTGTTTTTAAATACTCAATTTCAGCGCCAGCTTGGCGTAAAGAATCAACTAAAGCCCCTATGGGTCTTTCTTCCATCCGCGGTTCACCTGTTAATTCAAATTCACCATGACTACAGGCTAAAGCAGCACATAATGGGCGCATAGCAGTTCCGGCATTACCTAAAAATAAAGTGACAGGATCAGCTACTGAAAATACTCCGGCATTACCCGTTACCCAACATTCGGTTTTACATTTAGATAATTTATACTGGATACCTAACTTGGTTAACGCATTAAGCATATGGTGAATATCTTCACTATCGAGTAAATTGGTAAGATGTGTTTCACCTGCAGCCAATGCCGCTAATAAAAGAGCTCGGTTAGATAAACTTTTTGAACCAGGTACATTCACTGTCCCTTCAACCTTTTGAATTGGTGAAAGTAATAATTGTTCCATTAGCTATTTCTCCTAGCGAAGTCTCGCATGAAATCAGTTAGCGCAATGACTCCTTCTAAAGGCATTGCATTATAAATACTGGCACGCATGCCACCGACAATTCGATGGCCTTTCAGCGCTTTTAAACCGAACTCTTCTGCTTCTGTTAAAAAGGCAGCATCAAGTTCAGTTGAAGGTAAATGAAAGGTGACATTCATTTTCGAACGAAAATCGGGGTGCACTTTATTGGAATAAAAAGGGGTGTCATCAATACATCCATATAATAATGCTGCTTTTTGCGCATTTATTTTAGCAATAGCCGTCAGACCGCCCTGCTCTTTTAACCATTTAAAAACCAAACCAGCTAAATACCATGAGTAGGTAGGTGGGGTATTGTACATAGAATCAAACTTATCCATTGTTTGATAATGTAAAAATGTAGGAGTTTCTGGCATTGCAAAGTCTAATAAATCATCTCTGACAATCACCACAGCTAACCCCGAAGGACCAATATTCTTTTGTGCACCGGCATAGATAACCCCAAATTTAGACACATCTATAGGTTTTGACAAAATATTTGAAGACATATCGGCCACCAAAGGTAAATCTCCACAGTCAGGCACTTCGTCTATTTCAATACCATCTACAGTTTCGTTGGAACAATAATGGAAATAGGCGCTGTCTGCCCCCATCATATCAGCGCTGATTTTAGGTACCGCTGTTAATCCGTCTTTTGTCACTACCTCAGAGACTATATTTGCTGACAAGAACTTTTCTGCTTCCTGTTGAGCACCTTTTGACCATGAACCAGTTAATAAAAAATCGGCTGACTTGCCTCTTCCATGTAAGTTCATAGGTACCGCAGAAAACTGTCCTCGTCCACCACCTTGAGCAAATAATACTTTGTAGTTATCTGGGATAGATAACAAGTCACGGAGATCTTGTTCGGCTTCTTTAGCCAAAGCAATATATTCCTTACTACGATGACTTAGTTCCATTACAGAACGCCCGGTTTCCTGCCAATTGATAAACTCTGCTTGGGCTTTTTGCATGACTGCGGCTGGTAACATAGCTGGACCAGCACAAAAATTATAAATTTCTGACACTTTCTCTCTCACAAAAAATATCTTATAAAAAAAAACGAGCGGCAAAGGCCACTCGTTTGTTAGAACAACTTACTGAATATTAAGAACTAGAATTTATCTAGTTTCCATACTTTTCGATAGAAAAAATATGACTCTCTTATTCGTCTTCGTTTGTATCTAGGTTATCACTTGGGCTTGGATCTGTAGTTTCATTGCTTTCACCTGCAAGCACTTCACCTTCGACTATCCCCCCTTCAGCGTCACCTTCAATAGCTGCTATTTCAAGCTCTTCTATTTCATCGATACGTTGTAAGCCTACAACATGTTCGCCTTCAATAGTGCGAATTAAGCGCACACCTTGAGTATTCCGGCCAACGGTTGACACTTCTTCAACACGAGTTCTTACCAATGTACCTTTATCACTAATGAGCATGATTTCATCACTTTCATTAACTTGCACCGCACCGACAACTTTACCATTTCGTTCAGACACTTTAATTGAAACAACGCCTTGTGTAGCTCGGCTCTTAGCTGGGTAATCCGCAACAGGTGTACGTTTACCAAAACCATTTTCGGTTGCAGTTAAGATAGCGCCATCACCTTGAGGCACAATCAGCGATACGACTCTTTGGCCTTCTTGCAAACGAATACCACGAACACCCGTTGCAGTACGGCCCATTGGGCGTAAGGCAAGTAACTCTTCTCCGGTTTCAGGATCAAGTTTTACATTACCCGTTTCTGAATCTCGTTGTTTTTCGTTAAATCTAACCACTTTACCGGCGTCGGAAAACAACATAATGTCATTTTCGCCGTGAGTAATATCAACCCCAATTAATTCATCACCCTCGTTTAAGTTGACAGCAATAATACCGTTAGCTCTTGGACGTGAATAAGAGGTTAAAGCCGTTTTCTTCACAGTACCGTTAGCTGTGGCCATCAATACATATTTACCTTCTTCAAATTCTTGAATAGGTAAAATTGCAGTAATTCGTTCATTTTCTTCAAGTGGAAGAATATTCACAATTGGACGACCACGAGCATTTCGACTAGCTAATGGTAATTGATACACTTTTAACCAATATAAACGGCCACGTGTAGAGAAACACAAAATGTGATCATGAGTATTAGCTACTAGTAACTTTTCGATGAAATCTTCATCTTTCATCTTAGTGGCAGATTTACCACGACCACCACGACGTTGAGACTCATAGTCGTTGAGTTTTTGATATTTAACATAACCTTCACGAGATAAAGTCACTACCACTTCTTCTCTTTCGATTAAATCTTCAATATCAATGTCGTGTGATGCAGCAGTGATTTCTGTACGACGCGCATCGCCATATTCATCACGTACGGCTTCCAATTCTTCGCGGATCACTTCCATTAAACGTTCTGGGCTACCTAAAATGTGTAATAGCTCAGCAATGATTTCAAGTAATTCACGGTATTCTGATAGTATTTTATCATGCTCTAACCCCGTCAATTTATTTAAACGTAGGTCTAGGATAGCTTGGGCTTGTTGCTCGGTTAAATGGTATAAACCATCACGAATACCGTATTGTGGTTCAAGCCAATCAGGTCTTGCTGCATCATCGCCAGCACGCTCCAACATCTCAGCCACATCACCTAAAGACCAGCCTTGAGCGACTAAAGAAATTTTCGCGTCAGCTGGGCTTTTAGAAGCTTTGATTAACGCAATGATAGGATCGATATTAACTAAAGCAATAGCCAAACCTTCAAGGATATGAGCACGTTCACGGGCTTTTTTCAGTTCGAAAACAGTCCGTCTTGTGACCACTTCACGTCTATGTAAAACAAACGCTTTTAAAATATCTAATAAATTAAATATCTTAGGCTGAGTTTTATCTAGTGCCACCATATTAATACCAAACACAGTTTGCATTTGTGTTTGTGAATATAGGTGGTTTAACACAACTTCAGCTGATTCGTTGCGTCGTACTTCGACAACAATACGCATACCGTCTTTATCAGACTCATCACGTAATGCAGAAATACCTTCTATTTTTTTCTCTTTAACAAGGTCAGCTATTTTTTCAATTAGCCTAGCTTTGTTAACTTGATATGGGATCTCGTGAACGATAATAGTTTCTTTGCCATTATCTTCAGTCTCGATCTCAGCACGGGCACGCATGTAAATTTTGCCACGGCCAGTACGGTAGGCTTCTTCTATTCCTTTACGGCCACTAATAAAAGCAGCAGTAGGGAAATCAGGGCCAGGAATATATTCAATTAATTCTTCAATAGATAACTGAGGATTGTCAATCAGTGCGATACAACCATTTACCACTTCAGTCAAATTATGAGGAGGAATATTGGTGGCCATACCCACAGCGATACCAGAAGAACCATTCACCAATAAATTGGGCACTCTTGTTGGTAATACTTCAGGGATATGTTCGGTACCATCATAGTTAGGTACAAAGTTAACGGTCTCTTTTTCTAAATCAGCAAGCAGCTCATGAGAAATTTTCGCCATACGGATTTCCGTATAACGCATTGCAGCAGCAGAGTCACCGTCAACAGAACCGAAGTTACCTTGACCATCAACTAACATATAGCGAAGAGAAAATGGCTGCGCCATACGTACAATAGTGTCGTATACAGCAGAATCACCATGAGGGTGATATTTACCAATTACATCACCCACTACACGAGCAGATTTTTTGTATGGTTTATTAAAATCATTTTTTAATTCGTTCATGGCGAATAAAACGCGGCGATGTACCGGTTTTAAGCCATCCCGTACATCAGGCAGCGCCCTGCCAACAATAACGCTCATCGCATAATCGAGATAAGAGTTTTTTAGTTCTTCTTCTATATTAATAGGAAGAATTTCTTCGGCGTGATCAGTCATATACAGCCTTGTCCCTAGTCATTATTATTAGAGTATGATTTTGGATAAAACTCACTTGGTTAATTTTAAGCTAGGACTTAAAAAAAATATTAAGTTTTTACCAATATTATCTTTCATTTCAACCGCCTAATACTAACACCTACAAATATAAATAAATAGCTCGTATCGCCCATATAGTGTTCAATAAACCAGCAGTTAAGCATATATGCTGTTTTATTCACTCAAGAGCCTGAGATTTACACTAGATAGTAAGCAGACTTGCTGGCTATAATGTTGTTAATTTAACGCATAACAAAAATGACCTAGATAAATGAGCAATACTCAAAATGTCGATCACAGTGAAATTCAAAAGTTTTCTGATTTAGCATCTAGATGGTGGGATCTAAATGGAGAGTTCAAACCTCTACACCAAATAAATCCTCTTAGAACTGACTATATTAATCAACACTGCCATGGGTTAGATGGAAAAAAAGTGTTAGATGTAGGTTGTGGCGGCGGCATATTAGCTGAGAGTATGGCTAAACATGGCGCTAAGGTCACTGGTATAGATATGGGAGAAGCGCCATTAGAAATAGCTAAATTACATGGTTTAGAATCAGGCTTAGATGTTGACTATCAGCAAATCACTGCCGAAGAGTTTGCCCTGCAACATGGCTCGCAATTCGATGTCGTCACTTGCATGGAGATGCTTGAACATGTGCCAGATCCTAGTTCAGTGATTAACGCTTGTTTCCAATTAGTCAAACCAGGTGGCCATGTATTTTTCTCCACCTTAAATAGGAATATTAAATCTTATTTAATGGCCATACTAGGCGCCGAATATATTCTAGGGCTTGTGCCTAAAGGCACTCATCAACACGACAAATTTATCAAACCCTCAGAACTTATGGCTTGGATAGATAACACCCCACTGGTAATAAAAAGAATGATAGGTTTACATTTAAATCCTATGACTCAAGAATATTATTTATCGCAACAAAATGTCGATGTGAATTATATTATTCACTGTCAAAATGGAGATGAATAATGTCACAGTCACCTGATGCTATTTTATTTGACTTAGATGGGACTTTACTTGATACAGCTAAAGATTTAGGCAATGCATTAAATCAAATATTAGCTGACCAACAATTACCTAGTGTAGATTATGCAACTTATCGCAATATCGCTTCAGATGGTGCAAAAGGTATGCTTGAACTAGGTTTTGGTGAAGCCCTTAAAAAATTAAATTTTACCCAGTTACGTCAGCAATTTTTAACAAACTATGAAAATAAAATATGTGTCGACACTTGTTTCTTCCCTGGTGTTGAAACATTATTATTGACACTTAATAAAAATAATATTCCTTGGGGAATAGTGACTAATAAACCTGAATATCTAACCTTAGAGTTAGTTAAATATTTTCCATTATTAGAAAACTGCCAAGTGATAATAAGTGGTGATACGTTAAGTGAAAGAAAACCCCATCCTTTACCTTTATTGCATGCTCAACAAAAATTAAATTTAAACAGCCCTAATACTTGGTATATTGGCGATGCTGAACGTGACATCCAAGCCGCTATTAATGCCAAGATGTTTAGTGTCATTGCCGCTTATGGTTACATAGATAAAAAGACAATCATCGATAACTGGAAAGCAGACCTATGTATCAAACATGCTGCAGATTTAATCAGTTATTTGCCTTGCTCTGATTAAAATTTAAACTAGCGTATAAACACGATATGTAGTATAAAAAATCAAAAACACACACTATATATCCATATATAATTAAAATCGCACAAGTTACACAAAAATAATTTAACGTAAAAAATAACTTAAATTTTATCTTGCATTCCCTTAAAACGCACATCAAAAAGCCCTTTTAGGTGAGTCACTACTAACCTTTTATTTTCGGTAATTTGATTGCACAAATAACCACCACATATTGGGTTGCAATGTTGTTCAAACCTCACTATCTTGTGTTCAGTTTATTAAACAACACCAATTTCTGCAGACCAAAAAAGAATGGTTTGGAAAGTGTTCAAAATAAGCACAAAACAAGATGAAACATACTGACTATTAGCGCATTTCATCCTCTCGCTTAAAATAGCTATCTATATAGCAATATAATAAAATTAACGGCTAAAACATGAAGAATAATTTATACGTCACTAAACGTAATGGCGAACGTGAAATAATAGATCTAGAAAAAATTCATAAAGTGATTGAATGGGCTGCTAAAGAATTAAATAACGTTTCTGTTTCACAGGTTGAAATCAAAGCACATATCCAATTTTATGATGGTATAAAAACTGCTGATATCCATGAGACTTTAATCCGTTCTGCTGCAGAGCTGATTTCTACAGATTGTCCTGATTATCAATTTTTAGCTGCTCGCTTAGCTATATTTCATTTACGTAAAAAAGCATATGGAAAATTTGAACCACCTGCATTGTATGACCATGTAAAATTCCTTGTGAGTAATGGTAAATATGATCAACATTTATTAGAAGATTACACCCAAGCTGAATTCGAAGAAATGGATGATTATCTTGATCATTGGCGTGATATGGACTTCAGTTATGCTGCAGTTAAACAGCTAGAAGGTAAATATTTAGTACAAAATAGAGTGACAGGCGAAATATACGAAAGTGCTCAATTCCTTTATATTTTAGTGGCTGCCTGTTTATTCGCAAATTACGATAAAGAAACGCGTATGCATTACATCAAGCGTTTTTATGATGCTACGTCTAAGTTTAAAATTTCTTTACCTACACCTATCATGGCTGGAGTTAGAACCCCCACCCGTCAATTTAGTTCTTGTGTATTAATTGAAGCTGGCGACAGTTTAGACTCTATCAACGCAACCGCTAGCGCTATAGTCAAATATGTTAGTCAACGTGCTGGTATTGGTGTTAATGCTGGTCGAATTCGTGCTCAAGGTAGCCCTATCCGTGGAGGGGAAGCCTTCCACACTGGTTGTATTCCTTTTTACAAACATTTTCAAACAGCCGTTAAAAGTTGTTCGCAAGGCGGGGTTCGTGGCGGTGCAGCAACTTTATTTTATCCATTGTGGCATTTAGAAGTTGAATCATTATTAGTGCTTAAGAATAACCGTGGGGTAGAAGAAAACCGAGTTCGTCATCTTGATTACGGTGTGCAATTTAATAAATTAATGTATACACGTTTGATTAAAGATCAACACATTACTTTATTTAGCCCTTCAGACACACCTGGTTTATACGATGCATTTTTTGCTGATCAAGATGAATTTGAGCGTTTATACGAGTTATACGAAAAAGATCATTCTATCCGCAAGAAACAGATTAAGGCTATAGAGTTATTTAGTTTGTTTATGCAGGAACGTGCAAGTACAGGTCGTATCTATTTACAGAATGTAGACCATTGTAATACTCACAGTCCATTTAACCCTAAACTAGCGCCGGTTCGTCAAAGTAACCTTTGTTTAGAAATTGCATTACCCACCAAGCCATTATCAAATGTGAATGATGAAGAAGGTGAAATAGCGCTTTGTACTTTATCTGCTTTCAACTTAGGGGCAATTAAAAGCCTAGATGAATTTGCTGAATTATCTGATTTAGCGGTACGTGCATTAGATAATTTATTAGATTATCAAGACTACCCTGTGCCAGCTGCATTTAATGCCACTATGGGTCGTCGTACATTAGGTATAGGTGTGATTAACTTTGCATATTACTTAGCCAAAAATGGCGTTAAATATTCAGACGGTAGTGCCAATAGTTTAGTGCATAGAACATTCGAAGCAATGCAGTACAATCTGATGAAAGCATCATGTAATTTGGCCAAAGAAAAAGGGGCATGTCCTAAGTTTGACGAAACCACTTATTTCCAAGGTTTAATGCCTATTGATACCTACAAAAAAGATCTGGATAAAATTTGTGACGAGCCACTACATTGTGATTGGGATAGCTTAAGAGCAGACATAAAACAGTATGGTTTACGTAACAGTACCCTATCTGCACTTATGCCTTCAGAAACGTCTTCACAGATCTCTAATGCCACCAATGGTATCGAACCACCTCGTGGACACATTAGTATCAAGTCAAGTAAAGATGGTGTGTTGAAACAAGTTGTGCCTGAATATGAAAGATTAAAAGATCAATACGAATTACTTTGGGACTTACCTTCAAATGATGGCTACCTGCAACTCGCGGGTATTATGCAAAAATTTGTTGACCAAACCATTTCAGCTAATACAAGTTACGATCCCAATAAGTATGAAGGCGGCAAAGTACCAATGAAACTTCTACTTAAAGATTTGTTAACCAGCTACAAACTTGGCGTGAAAACTCTGTATTACCATAACACCCGAGATGGTGCTGGAGACTCTTCACAACAAGAACTACCTAGCCAAAAATTTGTCCCTCAAGAAGTCATAGTCGAAGAAGACGATGATTGTGCAGGCGGTGCTTGCAAAATATAGTTACTGAGTTTATGTAACGGAAAAAAACAAAACGACGTGGCCGCTCTAAGCGGCTACAAATCGTAATAATATACATCTAATGGCAACTACAATTAATGAAATACACAACTTTTAATCAAATTAGCAATAATCCCTTAGCGGAGCCGATGTTTTTTGGTAACCCTGTAAACGTGGCACGTTATGATCAACAAAAACACCAGATTTTTGAAAAGTTAATTGAAAAACAGATTTCTTTCTTTTGGCGTCCTGAAGAAGTAGATGTTAGTAAAGATAGAGTCGATTTCCAAAAGTTAAGTGATTCAGAAAAACACATATTTATTTCAAATTTAAAATATCAAACTTTACTTGATTCGATTCAAGGCCGAAGCCCTAACATTGCATTTTTGCCTATTATTTCCATCCCTGAATTAGAAACCTGGGTTGAAACTTGGTCATTTTTTGAAACCATACATTCACGTTCATATACCCATATTTTGCGTAATTTATTTGGTGACCCAAGCGAAATTTTCGAAGATATTGTAGAAAATGAAGAAATTAAAAAACGTGCCGCAGACATTTCAATATATTATGACGATTTGATTTTTGCCACTCAACTATGGCAAACATTAGGCGAAGGTACACATACTGTTGATGGTGCAACTCACATCATTACTATGCGCGAACTTAAGAAAAAATTGTTTTTGTGTATGAACTCAGTTAACGCCTTAGAAGCCATTCGTTTTTATGTCTCATTTGCCTGCACCTTTGCATTTGCAGAACGAGAATTAATGGAAGGTAACTCAAAAATTATTCGACTGATTGCCCGTGATGAAAATCTACATTTAACCTCTACACAGCATATTATAAATATTTGGGCTAAAGGCAAAGATGATCCTGAAATGGCTGAGATAGCAGAAGAATGTAAGCAGGAAGCCACCGATATTTTCTTAAATGCAGTACAACAAGAAAAAGAGTGGGCCGAATTTTTATTCCAACAAGGATCTATGATTGGCTTAAATAAAGAAATTTTATGCCAGTATGTAGAATTTATTGCTAATCACAGAATGTCGGCCATAGGTTTAGGACAACCTTTTGATATAAAAAGCAATCCACTACCTTGGATGAATAATTATCTTAACTCAGACAATGTACAAGTTGCCCCTCAAGAGTCAGAAATTAGCTCATATTTAGTTGGCCAAATTGATGCAGAAGTCAGTGCTGAAGATTTTGGTGACTTTGATTTATAACAGCAATGAGTAAATTCAGTGACAGTTTTATGATTGAAATAGTCGATCATAAAATTGTCTGTCATAAAGCACAAAAATCTTTACTTGAAAGTATCGAAGCAAACCAAATCGAAGTCCATTTTCACTGTCGAGAAGGTTATTGTGGAGCCTGTAGAACTAAACTTTTACAAGGCGAAGTGGAATATAAAACTGATCCCCTTGCCTTCATTGACGATGATGAAATTTTGCCCTGTTGTTGTTATCCCACTTCAGATATCAAAATTGAATTAGGTTAGAAATACACATTCCTAACCTACTAAAAATTAATCTATCAGCTGGTAGTCTTCACGTAATATTTTAATAATTTCAGCTTTAGGGTTGTCACTCAATAGCAATTTTTTACCAGTAATTTTTTCTGCAATACCAATATACGTTTTTGATATTTGTAGCAATACTTCCACTGGCAAGGCATTATCTTTAGCTAAGGCTAAGCGTTCTGGCATGCGATCTTTATTTAACAAAATATCTGGATCAGGGAAATGATTTAATAGTAGCTGACGAAATCCTTCCTTAGAGTTTTCTACTACTTCACCTTGTTGATACTTTTCGGCATCCCAAATGCGTGATGAATCAGGTGTGCCGACTTCATCCATATAAATCAGTTTGTTTTTACCGGATACATCTTTCACGTAACCAAATTCAAATTTAGTATCAACAAATATTTGGCCTATTTGCTCTAAAGCATCACTAATAACTGCAAACCCTTCAGTTAGTAGCCTTTCATATAAAGCAACATCACTTTCACTTTCAAAATTAAAAGCCGTAAAGTTATCAGTAATATTTTGACGAGTAATATTGACATCATCAGCCTCAGGCACATCAGGAATACCTTTTAAAATCCCCTTGGTCGAAGGTGTCATCAGTAATTGACTCAGTTTACTGTCTTGAGTTAAGCCCTCTTCGAGCTGAATACCACAAAAATCTCTTTCACCTTTATCATATGCACGCCACATTGAACCTGTTATATATTGGCGACAAATTGCTTCAATCATCACAGGTTTGGCTTTTTGTACAATCCAGACAAATGGATGAGGAATATCTAGAATATGACTATCAGCTAGACCTTGTTGTTTAAATAAGCCGAACCAATGATTAGAAATAGCATTTAATGCCGCTCCCTTACCAGGCACCCCTTGCATTCCTTCTTCACCATGCCAGATACAATCAAATGCTGAAATACGATCACTGATCACCATAATGGCTAAGGGTGTATCCATAGGAACTGGGTAGTTTTTTTGCGCAATTAATCGACGGCTATCTTGTTCAGTTAACCAATACACAGAACGAACTTTTCCACTATGCACAGGTAACTCTGTTCTTATTGGTAAGTCATTATTGATAGATAAAATTGAATCAGAGAGAGACATAGTGTGCCTAATCCTTTAAAAGAGAAATGATGAAATTAATACTGGATCTAAAGACCACCACCCTAAAATTAGGTGGTGATTAACAAATTAAATATCTAAATCTTCTGCTGCCATGGTTTTAGAAAAAACCTTATACAAATCAGTCAACTTATTTGCAGGAAATGGATTGC